>JBBRGD010000008.1:0-15358 GCA_038241065.1 Flavobacteriales bacterium | reverse complement strand
AAAGGAGAGAGGGCGTAAAGCTTTATCCATTTCCAATTCTTCCGAAGAAAAATTTTCGCCCGTTGCATCCAGGTGCTCATTCATATTAGGTGTATTTATGAAAACAAAGATAAAATAAAAAAGCCTCTTCATTCCGAATGTTCCGGCAGAAAAGGCTTTTTTATTAAAATGATAATTATTCTTTAATGACTCATTTCTTCTTCATCTTCCTGAAGAGGAACATTTTGAGGAATAAAATCCTGTCCTTTAATCACGTATTCGCCATCTTCATTGGTTTTACTATAATCGTAAGGCCAACGGTAAACCGAAGGAATTTCGCCCGGCCAGTTTCCGTGAAGGTGTTCTACGGGAGTGGTCCATTCCAAAGAATTCGCACTCCAGGGGTTTTGAACAGCTTTTTTTCCGAAGAAAATAGAATGAAAGAAATTATATAAAAATACCAACTGAATACCTGCGGTAATCAATGCAAAAACGGTGATTATAACATTTACATGAGCTAAATCGTCAAAATATGGGAAAGCCGTGTTGGTATAATAACGTCTTGGAAGACCTGCCATACCGATAAAATGCATTGGGAAAAATACTCCATAGGCACCAATCGCGGTTACCCAAAAGTGGACAAATCCCAGATTCTTGTTCATCATTCTTCCGAACATCTTTGGGAACCAATGATAAATCCCTGCCAATAGTCCATAAAGTGCAGAAATACCCATTACCAAATGGAAGTGAGCAATTACAAAATATGTATCGTGAACGTTGATATCCAATGTGCTGTCTCCCAGAATAATTCCTGTTAACCCACCTGTAATGAAGGTAGAAACAAAACCTATTGAGAATAACATTGCCGGATTCATTTGGAGGTTTCCTTTCCATAGGGTGGTGATCCAGTTAAAAGCTTTTACCGCAGAAGGAATTGCGATTAAAAGTGTTGTAAAAGTAAATACCGAGCCTAAAAACGGATTCATCCCTGAAACGAACATATGGTGCCCCCATACAATGGTTGAAAGAAAAGCGATAGCCAAAATGGATGCAATCATCGCTCTGTATCCAAAAATTGGCTTTCTGGCATTTGTGGCCAGAACTTCGGAAACTATTCCCATTGCGGGAAGAATAACAATATATACTTCCGGATGTCCCAGAAACCAGAACAGATGTTCAAAAAGTACGGGAGAACCTCCCTGATGACTCAAAACCTCACCCTGAATAAAAATATCGCTCAAGAAGAAAGAGGTGCCAAAACTTCTGTCCATAATAAGCAGTAAAGCAGCAGAAAGCAATACCGGAAAGGTTACAACTCCAATAATAGCAGTCACAAAAAATGCCCAGATGGTCAACGGAAGTCTTGTCATAGACATTCCTTTGGTCCGCAAATTTATAGTTGTTACAATGAAGTTAAGAGATCCTATCAAGGAAGAAGCAATAAAGATAGCCATAGAGGATAACCAAAGTGTCATTCCCAATCCTGAACCTCCTATTGCCTGTGGCAAGGCACTCAATGGAGGATAAATAGTCCATCCGGCAGAGGCGGGTCCTGATTCAATAAATAAAGAGCTTAACATAATTACACAGGAGATAAAGAACAACCAGTAGGAAATCATGTTCAACAATCCTGATGCCATATCCCTGGCTCCAATTTGCAATGGAATTAACAGGTTACTAAAAGTACCGCTTAGTCCGGCTGTCAATACAAAAAACACCATTATAGTACCGTGAATTGTTACCAGAGCTAAATAAATTTCAGGGGACATAACACCATTAGGCGCCCATTTACCCAAAAAGAATTCAAACATAGCGAAGGATTGTTCCGGCCATGCCAATTGCATCCGAAAAAGTACGGACATTAAAATTCCTATAACTCCCATTAGCAAACCTGTGATCAGGTATTGCTTGGAAATCATTTTATGGTCTGTACTAAAAATGTACTTCTCTATAAAAGTTTGTTTATGATGATGCGCATGATCATCATGTGCATCATCTAAAATTGGGTGTCCTACTGCTGACATATTTTTAAATCTTTAAATTTTCTTACTTTTTAACTGATGGAAATTCCACTTATAAACGTGAAGTATTAATTTCAGGCTATTATTGAGCCACCATGGTTTTTCCAAAAGTTTGTTGTCCTTCAAGCCAGGCTTTATAATCCTCTTCGCTTTCCACTATAATTTTCATTTGCATATTATAGTGTGCCTGACCGCAAATCTTATTACATAACAAAAAATAATCAAATTCATAGGGATCTAAAGCAACTTCCCCATTTGCAATAAGTTCTTTTGAGTTTTCTTCCCTTAATGCGTTAATTGTTTTAACTTTATCGATCATATATTCACTAACTCTCATCTCCTCAGTAGTAATGGAAGGAGTAAACCCAAACTGCGTAATCATTCCGGGCACCACATTCATTTGTGCCCTGAAGTGTGGGAAGTAAGCAGAATGTAATACATCCTGAGACCTGAATTTAAACAAAACCGGTTTTCCCACCGGAAGGTGAAGTTCGGTTGTTATAACATCATCTCCTGCATAGGGATCGCTTTCATCTAATCCAAGTTGATTTATACCTTCAATAAAACGAACGTTTGCAGAACCCAAAGTATTATCGGCCCCAGCATATCTACTTGTCCAACTGAACTGGCGAGCATATATTTCGATGACCATAGGATCCTCATCTTCGTTGATATTCATAATATCTGACCAGGTAAACAATCCGTAAATTATTAAGCCCGATAATACAATTACGGGAATAATTGTCCAGATAAATTCAAGTTTATCGTTATCGGCATAAAAAAGTGCTTTATAGCCTTTGACTCCTTTATATTTATATGAAAACCAGAAGAGAAGTGCCTGGGTAATAACCTGCACAAACATAATAACTCCTATAGAGATGAACAATAAAGTATCTATCTTACTACCATGCTCAGATGCTGCTTCAGGCAGATAAAGCTTGCTGTAGTACCAGAAACAGAAGATCATTAACAGATAGAAAAAAACCGCGAAGGCAAGCATAAGGATCCCCTGGGTTTTGTTGTCCTTATCATTTGCAATTTGAGAGGAAACTGCACTGCTGTCCTTTGATAACTGAAAAATCTTTGACATTTGCCAGACAGTTACCGCAAAAAGGGTTATTACTATTATTACTAAAAATACAGTCATTTTTTTATTTCTTCTTTAAACAATCTTTTAATAATGAAAATGTTTGCTCTCTTTAATAAAGGGATTTCCTTTAGGCAGCAAGGGTGCTTTAGTAAGGGCGCTAAATACCACAAAAATAAATAACCCGGCAAACAATAGCAATGCGCTTATTTCGGAAATACCTATAAACCATGATTCTCCAACTGTGGCTGGCATTACCATTACAAAAATATCTAAATAATGGCCAAGTAAAATAATAATTCCGCCAGTAATAACAAAGAAATTTATGCGTTTAAAATCACTATTCATAAGAATGAGAATTGGAAATACAAAATTCATTACTACCATTCCGAAAAAAGGCAAATTATAATCCTGTATCCTGGTCACAAAATATGTGACCTCTTCCGGAATATTCGCATACCAAATTAGCATAAATTGTGAGAACCACAAGTAGGTCCAAAAAATACTAAATCCAAACATATATTTTGCGAGATCATGAATGTGCGAATCATTTACATTTTCCAAATATCCCCTGGATTTAAGATATATTGTAACCAAGGCAATAACGGTTATCGCAGAAACAATCAAACTAGCAAAAACATACCAGCCAAACAAGGTACTAAACCAGTGCGGATCAAAACTCATAATCCAGTCCCAGGACATCATTGATTCGGTAATTAAAAAGAACACCAGGAATCCTGCCGAAAGTTTGAAATTTTGTTTAAACCACTTGTTGTCTGTAGCTTCATCCATTCGCAAGGAGTTTCTTCTCAATAAATATCTGAAGACATTCCAACCAATAAGATAAAAGGCCGCACGAAGTAAGAAAAAGGGCACATTTAGATATCCCGATTTATTTTGAATAAGTTCATCATTTGCTACTACTTCCGGATCCATCCAAGTAAATAAATGATTGAAATGAAGCCCTGAAAGAAGTAATATCACAAACACGATAATTCCTCCCGGCAACAAATATGCGGTGATGCTTTCCATAACTCTGAACAGTACAGGAGACCATCCGGCCTGGGAAGCATATTGTAATGCGTAAAAAGCCAATGCTCCCAAAGCGATCATAAAGAAGAAAAATGCAGCAACGTACAAGGCTGCCCAAGGTTTATTTTGCAGTTGATGAAGCAAATGCTCGTAATGTTCATCGCCATGATCTTCTGCCTGGGCAGATGATGTGGTGCCATGTTCAACTTCAACCTGTTCAGGATTTGTAGAATGCATATCGCCCTCGACAATTTTTGTATCTGCCGATTCATGAGGACCCTCTTCCGAAGCCATCATTTCCTTCACATCATCAATATTGGAAGGGGCGACAATAAAACCATAAATAAGGCCTAAAGCACCAACAATCATAAAAATAATTGCCGTTAATTTTAATTTACTGGATAGCGTGTACATATTTATATATCTAAATACAGTTACTTTTAGTTTGTACGTTCTTCAACTTATTTCTGGAAAATCTCTTATTCCTGAACATTAGACGATGGCTCTGCATTAATTGCAGGAACAAGCTCTTCTTTTCCTTCAACCTTCATTTCTGATCCGATTATGGTATCTTTTATGTTTTCATTTGCAAATTCCCGTTCCGATTTACCTTCCAATGCACCTTTAAGTTGCATTACATAATGGTCAATTTGCCAACGTTCCTTAATACTGGTTTGTGAGGCATAAGAACCCATAGTATTTAAACCAAAATACATAACGTGATAAACACTACCTTCGGTAATAGCCCTTCCTATATCATCATAGCGAGGCACCCCTAGAATCTTTTCCCTCTCCACCAAAATTCCTTTTCCATCACCCTTATCTCCGTGACAAACAGAACAATAAATCGTGTATAACTGTTGTCCGGCGGCGAGGTTTTCCTTAGAATATGCCAATGGATTTGTCAATTGAGCCTTGGCCATTTGGTATCCTTCCACTGAATTTTCAAATTCATAAGGTTTCCACCCACGGGGGATTGTACCTTCTACAGGCAATTTGGCTTCCTGCTGATTAACAAATACATCATATTCTCCATAAGCTTCATAAGAAACAGGGAAATACATATCAGGAAAATACTGATAATTCGGAGCAGACTTATCAAAACAAGCTGTAGTGGAAAATGCCACAAGCAATAATATTATGGATTTATAAAATAGACTTTTCATTCTTTTTATTTATTATCTATTAAATTGATCTCGAGTGCGCCAGTTTCTTTAAGGAAGCTGGTAAGGCTTTCTAAATCGTGGTTTGCAACATCTATTTCCATAAGGAAATGGTCGTCTGTAGTCCTGATATCAGGATTTTCTGCGGATTTAAAAGGCCATAATTTACTTCTCATATAGAAGGTGATTACCATAAGGTGAGCTGCAAAAAATACCGTAAGCTCAAATATGATCGGCACAAAAGCGGGAGAGTTCTGTAGAAAGGTAAAACTTGGTTTTCCCCCAATATCCTGTGGCCAGTCCCTTATCATCATATAATCCATCATCACAACTGCTACGGTAAATCCTAAAACTCCGTAAATAAAGGAGGTGATAGCCAACCGAGTAGGTGCCAATCCCATTGCTTTGTCCAACCCGTGTACAGGAAACGGTGTATAAATTTCAGCAATATGATAACGGGCCTCCCGAACTTGTTTTACCGCTTGTAACAGCAAATCGTCATCGGTATAAATAGCGTGTATAACTTTTGATGCCATCCTTGTTTCTATTATTATTAAATTTTATTTTGGTGATTTACATCGTCACCTTTCTCTGCCCGTAATTGCTTATATTTTGCTCCGGACGCTTTTAGGATCGTTTTAACTTCGGCTTGTGCAATTACAGGAAATGTTCTGGCATATAACAAGAAAAGTACAAAGAAGAATCCTATGGTTCCAATAAATATTCCTATGTCTACAAAAGTAGGGGAAAACATTGTCCAGGAAGAAGGCAAATAATCACGATGCAATGAGGTTACTATAATAACAAATCTCTCAAACCACATTCCTATGTTTACAACAACCGATATAAAGAAAGAGAACATAATGCTGGTACGCAATTTCTTAAACCACATGAATTGAGGAGATAAAACATTACAGGTCATCATGGACCAGTAAGCCCACCAATAAGGCCCGGTTGCCCTGTTCAAAAATGCATATTGTTCATATTCCACCCCGGAGTACCAGGCTACAAACAATTCTGTAATATAAGCACACCCCACTATGGAACCGGTGACCATAATTACAATGTTCATCAATTCTATATGCTGGATGGTAATATAGTCTTCCAGATTGGAAACCTTCCGCATAATTATAAGAAGTGTATTCACCATTGCGAATCCTGAAAATACAGCTCCGGCAACAAAATATGGTGGAAAAATGGTTGTATGCCAACCCGGGATAACGGCGGTAGCAAAGTCAAAGGATACAATAGTATGTACAGAAAGTACAAGGGGAGTTGCCAAACCAGCCAATACCAATGACACTTCTTCCATACGTTGCCAGTCCTTAGCCCTTCCGCTCCATCCAAAACTTAAAATTCCGTAGATCTTTTTCTGAAAAGGTTTTACAGCCCTGTCACGGATCATAGCAAAATCCGGAAGTAAACCTGTCCACCAAAACACTAGGGAAACAGATAGATATGTGGAAATTGCAAATACATCCCAAAGCAGTGGCGAGTTGAAATTCACCCAAAGGGAACCAAATTGATTGGGAATAGGAAGTACCCAATAAGCTAACCAGGGACGCCCCATGTGGATAATTGGAAACAATCCAGCCTGTATTACAGAGAAGATGGTCATGGCCTCTGCAGAACGGTTGATTGCCATTCTCCATTTTTGGCGGAACAACAGCAATACCGCTGAAATAAGCGTTCCGGCATGCCCTATACCTACCCACCAAACAAAGTTGGTGATATCCCAGGCCCACTCTACGGTTTTGTTGAGTCCCCAGGTTCCAATACCAGTGGAAACGGTATAAATTATACAGCCTAAACCCCAGAGAAAAGCGACAAGTGCGATAGAAAAAACTATCCACCAGGACTTATTTGCTTTACCCTCAACAGCTGCAGCCACATCTATGGTTACATCGTGATAGGTTTTATCTCCGATAACTAAAGGCTTTCGTATTGGTGCTTCGTAATGAGACATATCCTTTTAAATTGATTCTTTAATTGTTTACTTTTATTATGCTTCTGAAATATTCCTTATCTTGGTTTGATACATCACATTAGGTTCGGTACCAACAGATACCAACAAGTGATACATTCTTTTATTGTCTTTCATTTTAACTATCTTAGTTTCCTTATCGTTAATATCACCAAAAACCATCGCACCTTTATCACAGGCTGAGGAACAAGCAGTATGAAATTCCCCGTCTTCTATTACTCTGCCATCGCGCTTGGCATCTAAAATGGTTTTTTGTGTTTTTTGAATACAGAAAGAACATTTTTCCATAACCCCTCTTGACCTCACGGTAACATCGGGATTTAACACCATTCGACCTAAATCGTCGTTCATGTGATAATCGAACTCATCGTTTCCGGAGTATTTGAACCAGTTGAAACGACGTACCTTATAAGGACAGTTATTTGCGCAATACCTTGTCCCAACACATCTGTTATAAACCATTTGATTTTGGCCCTGACGCCCATGTACCGTAGCTGCTACAGGACAAACAGTTTCGCAAGGAGCATGATTACAATGCTGACACATTACAGGTTGAAATACTACCTGCGGATTATCTGCCGGTTGCTCTAATTCCTCAAATTGAGAAAGTGATTCCCCGAGTCCTGAAATATCCTCTTTTTTATCTACATCATCGATAAAAGTGTCTTCAGAAGAGTAATAACGGTCTATACGTAACCAGTGCATATCACGTGATTTTCTAATTTCAACTTTACCAACCACAGGCACATTGTTTTCAGAATGGCAGGCAATAATACAGGCTCCACATCCCGTACAGGCATTTAAATCTATAGATAAATTAAAGTGGTGTCCCATTTCCCGGTCAAATGATTCCCACAGGTCAACTTCCGGAGAAGTTACGGGGACTTCAATATGATTTAAGGAAACCTGTGGAACTTTGTTCCATTCCTCTACATCTTTAGTATTAAAAACTTCCAGGGTAGTTTCCTTGATTATATCTCCACGGCCCATCAATGTGTTTTGCAATTGAACACAGGCAAATTCGTGTATTCCCGAAGCTTTTTCCAGGGAAACATTCTGCACAGATTTAAAATCTTTATATAATTGATAGGCATTAACACCTACCTGCATTTCTTCTTTTATACCTTGTTTTTTTCCGTAACCCAGCGCCAAACCTACGGTACCTTTGGCTTGCCCGGGTTGAATAAATACCGGCACATTTTCAAGAGTCACTTCATCCATTTTTAGATTGACATAACTTCCATTAAGCGCCCCGTTGGCCACATTCTCATTGATTAATTCAAACCTATCAGCATCTTCCTGAGAAATTGTTAGGTAATTATCCCAGGATGCTCTGGTCAATGGATCAGGCATTTCCTGCAACCACGGGTTATTGAACTGCTGCCCGTCACCCATAGATATTTTAGTATAAAGGCTTAATTGAAAATCTTTTCCTTCTGAAGCAGCACTTAAATTACGAACAGCAGCACTTGTATTAATTGGATTAGCTTCAAATTCTGAAGTAACGGATGCACCTGAAGCAGGAGCAGTTCCTTCAAACACACCATCATGCAATGCAGTATTCCATGCATCTGTTCCCAAAGAACTCCAAGTCTCTTTAATATATTCGTAGTAGGATTTATCAGATCCATTCCATTTCAATAAACAGTCCTGAAATTGCCTAGTATCAAATAACGGCCTTATGGTAGGCTGCATTAAGCTGAAATTATTTTTGGTAAATTGAACATCACCCCAGCTTTCCAAATAATGCGGAGTTGCGGCAATAAATTTACAGAGTTTTGCAGTTTCATCTTCCTTCATTGAAAAGGCTATGGAAACCTCAACACCTTTAAGAGCCTCAATAAATTCTTTGGAGTTAGGCAAGCTATAAACAGGATTTACCCCGGCAATCAATAAAGCTCCTACACTTCCATTCTTAATATCTTGAACCAACTTTGAAACGGCCTGAGCACTCCCCTGGCGAATCAAACGTGGATTATCTGTATCCATCACCTGGCTTCCCAATGCCTGATTAATAGCCAGAACAAGTGATTGCGCATCGGTATCTGGCAAACCAGTTACAACCACAGCTTTACTTCCCGATTTTCTTAATTGATTAACCGCATTAATTACGTCTTGATCTAAATTTCCAGGAAGACTACTTTTTGAAGCACCTCCGGATATATAACCATATAATGCTGCTAATACCGCCTTTTGTTGAGACGGTGTTACAGGGATTCGTTTATCGGCATTTGCACCGGTTAGGGACATGTTTGCTTCAAACTGGATATGTCGCGACATTTTTCCATTCACAGGAATCCGACTTTTTGCGTATCCCGCATCAAAACCACCACCATTCCAATCTCCTAAGAAATCGGCACCAATAGAAACTATTGTTTCAGCTTTAGAGAAATCGTAATTAGCTAAAGCCCTTGTCCCAAATTTGGCTTCAAAAGCATTTAGGGCAGCATCTTCAGAAACTGTATCGTACACTACGTGGCGTACATTCCCGAATTTTGCTGAAAACTCATTAATCAATCTTGTTGTAGAAGGACTGGCAAAGGTTTGAGTCAAAAGAACTGTTTCGCCCTGAACAGTATTTAATGCATTGCCTACCTGCTTATGAAATTCTTCCCAGGATACGTTTTGTCCGTTTGCCATTGGGCGTTTTATGCGCTTTCCATCGTATAGGGAAAGTACTGAAGCGTGTACCCTTGCATTTACTCCTGCCTTTGAAGTGGAAAGAATATTATTTTCAATCTTAATTGGACGCCCTTCACGGGTTTTAACCAAAACACTCGCAAAATCGAACCCATCTGCAATCGTAGTTGCATAGAAGTTTGCTACTCCTGGCACAATCCTTTCTGGCTGCACTACATAAGGGATGGATTTAATTACCGGTCCCTCACAGGCGGCAAGAGAGGCTGCTGCAGTTGTAAAACCGACATATTTCAAGAAATCGCGTCGGGTAGTTGAGGAGTTACTAAGGGATTCCTCATCCCCCAGAAATTCATCAGTTGGAATTTCTTCTGCAAATTCTTTTTGCTGGAGTCTCTCAACAATAGAACTGTTTTCATCCAGTTCTTCAACACTTCTCCAGTATTTCTTGTTTGATGACATATATATCTAGATATTAACTTTGTAATTAAATACCCGCGTTTGCAGGAAATACATTTTTTTTATTAATAGTGGCATTTTGCACATTCCAGTCCACCCAATTGGGCGGCTGTCAAATCTTCAACACCATATTTTTTAGACAACTCTTCGTGGATCTTTTGGTAATATTCATTTCCGGCAATATTCACGTTAGTTTCACGGTGACAATTTATACACCAACCCATTGTTAATGGAGCATCCTGATATACGATCTCCATCTCCTGGATAGGACCGTGGCAGGTTTGACAGGCAACCCCGGCTACAGTTACGTGCTGAGAGTGATTAAAGTATGCAAAGTCTGGCAGATTGTGGATCCTTATCCATTTTACAGGTTTGGTTTCTCCTGTATAAGTGAGTGTAGCAGGATCCCAACCTACTGCATCATATAACTTGGCAATTTCCTTATCGTAAAATTCTTTGGAGTATTCTTCGGTTGCTGTTGCTTCCGCTACTTCCCCAATAGATTTATGGCAGTTCATACATACATTCAATGAAGGGATACCAGCATGTTTTGAAGTTCTGGCTGAGGAATGGCAATATTTACAATCAACCTGATTTTCACCAGCGTGAATTAGATGTGAATAATGAATAGGTTGAATAGGCTGATATCCCTGATCTATCCCTACCTGCATGAAAAAACCATATATAAAATAAGCACTCCCAAGCAACAAAATTATCGCAGTGACCAATACCAAAAATTGATTTTGTACAAAAGACTTCCAGAGAGGTGTTCTCTTTTCCTTTTCAGGTAATTCTACGCCACTTGCGACAGCAAATTTCCTGAGTGTTCTATTGACAAGAAATAATATTACCAAAAGCATTAAAAGCACAAAAGCCAAAATTCCCAGAATAATATTACTTGAAACCATGCCTTCAGAAGTACCACCGCCAGTCTGGGCCACAGGACCCGCAGCTACTACTGGTTCCGGTTTAGGCGTTTCAACATAGGCCAGAATATCCCCAATTTCCGCATCTGTTAATTGCGGGAATGCAGGCATAGGCATTTTGTTATATTCTTCAAAAATTGAAACCGCCTGAGGATCTCCTGAAGCAATTAAGGCCGATGAATTTTTAATCCATGAGTTAATCCACTCTATACTTCGCCTTTCGGTCACACCGTTTAATGCCGGTCCAATAGATTTGGAATAAGGCTTATGGCAAGCGGCACAAAGCGAATTAAATAAAGATTTTCCATTTGCAGGATCACCCAGAGCTGACCCCGGAGCATCAGTGACTTCAACAGCAGATTGCTCAGCATTTGGTAAAATTTCATTCTCTTGAGAGAAACTAGGTGCGGAAAATAAAAACAAAAACACTACTGATAATAACAGAAAGCGTGAGGTTGAATGGCGGAATTTCACCTTTTTCATATTTTAAGTTGAATTAGCTTCTTATTGTTTGGCACGATATTTTATAACTACTAAGGTAAAAATATATTGGTATACCCAAAAAATTCAGCAACAAAAGTAACAATTAAAGTGGATTTTGGAAATGGTCCGATCGTGTTAAAGCTTAATTTAGACTTAATCTAAATAATAATTTTACCCATAAGTGAGTTATTAAGTTTTACTTTTACACCAAACCTTTTTGATATGAAATTAATAAAAGTTAAAGATTGTTTTTTTATAGGAATTCTTCTCTTGGGAATAAATCAAATCAGCACAGCCCAAAACGGCCGTGTCAATATTCAGCAAAATGAAATCATACCTGAATTGAATTTATTGAACTCTGAAATGACCAAGGCTGGAAAGTTTGGAGAACGTTATAAAATACAGTTATATTATGGAGATAATAATACCGCCAGCGAAATAATCCAGACGTTCCGTTCCAAATATGACACCTGGCCATCTGCAATAATATATGAAACTCCAAATTACAAGGTTTGGATCGGCAATTTCCGAAACCGGTTGGAGGCAGACAAAGCTCTTCTAAAGATTAAGAGCGATTATCCTGCAGCCTTTATCCCGAAGCCACAAAAAGGCTAAATTACCACATAAAAAAGAGGTTGTACAGGAATAAACCCGTGCAACCTCTTTTTTAATTATTCAGAATTTGCTATTTTTTCATTTTCTTCTTAACAGCAACTTCCTGATATCCTTCTATTATATCACCTTCTTTGATATCATTGTAGTTTTTCACCTGCATACCACAATCATATCCTTTTGCTACTTCTTTAGCGTCATCTTTAAAACGTTTTAAAGATGAAAGTTCGCCGGTGTATATAACAATCCCATCTCTGATCAATCGGATACCGTTGTTCTTGATTATTTTTCCGGAAGTTACCATACAACCCGCGATAGTTCCAATCTTGGATATTTTGAAAGTCTCCCTTATCTCAGCAGTACCTGTAATTTCCTCCTTCATTTCAGGAGTCAACATACCTTCCATCGCATCTTTTAAATCGTTGATAGCATCATAGATAATTGAATAAGTCCTAACATCAATTTCCTCTTTATCTGCCAACTGCCTGGCATTACCTGCCGGACGCACATTAAATCCAATGATTACTGCATCGGAAGCTGAAGCCAGGAGAACATCGCTCTCAGTTATAGGCCCAACTCCTTTATGGATAATATTGACTTGTATTTCTTCCGTAGAAAGTTTTTGGAAACTATCGGTCAATGCTTCAACAGATCCATCCACATCACCTTTAAGGATAATATTGATTTCTTTAAATTCCCCTAATGCAATTCGGCGACCAATTTCATCCAGGGTAATATGTCGTTGAGTCCTTACAGATTGTTCCCTTTGCAATTGGGTACGTCTTGAAGCAATATCTTTTGCCTCACGCTCATCCAACATTACCCTCAACTTATCGCCTGCCTGAGGCGCTCCGTCCAGGCCTAAAATAGAAACAGGAGTTGATGGCCCTGCAACTTTTACATCCTTCCCACGTTCATCCTGCATTGCTTTAACCTTACCGGTATGTCTTCCGGCCAATATATAATCTCCAATTTTCACAGATCCTTCCTGAACCAGAACGGTCGCGACGTATCCGCGTCCTTTACCCAAAAATGCTTCAACCACTGTTCCTTTTCCCGGTTTGTTTGGATTGGCAGTAAGTTCCAGAATTTCAGCTTCAAGTAATACTTTTTCCAAAAGATCTTTTACTCCAAGTCCTGTTTTAGCGGAAATATCGTGGGACTGAATTTTTCCTCCCCAGTCTTCAACAAGGAGATTCATT
This sequence comes from Flavobacteriales bacterium, assembly GCA_038241065.1. Lineage (GTDB taxonomy): Bacteria > Bacteroidota > Bacteroidia > Flavobacteriales > Flavobacteriaceae > Gillisia. Next base: position 1,773 of record JBBRGD010000008.1, on the reverse strand, counting down.
GCAGCCAGTTTTTCTTTTATTTTTTCAGGATTCGAATTTGGCAAGTCTACCTTGTTAATTGCAAACACAATTGGCACTCCTGCCGCCTGGGCATGGGAAATTGCTTCTTTTGTTTGTGGCATCACATCATCATCTGCAGCAATAACAATAATAGCTATATCTGTAACCTGAGCACCCCTTGCCCGCATTGCGGTAAAGGCTTCGTGCCCTGGAGTATCAAGGAAACTTATTTTTTGTCCATCTTCCAGTTCTACCCCATAAGCCCCAATGTGTTGGGTTATTCCACCACTTTCACCGGCGATAACATTTTCTTTTCGGATATAATCCAACAAGGAAGTTTTACCGTGATCTACGTGACCCATTACCGTTACTATAGGTGCCCGGGATTCTAAATCCTCCGGACGATCTTCTTCTGTTTCTATTGTTTCTTCAATATCGGCTGATACGAATTCTATTTCATAGCCAAACTCATCTGCAACTATAGACAGGGTTTCTGCATCAAGACGCTGGTTCATGGTCACCATCATTCCAAGTGACATACAGGTTGAAATAATTTTTGTTACTGGAACATCCATCATAGTCGCAATTTCACTTACGGTAACAAATTCCGTTACCTTAAGCACTTTGCTTTCAGATTCCTGTTGAGCCAATTCGTCTTCCGATTTTTGGCGATGGTGGTCTCTTTTATCTCTTCTGTATTTTGCTCCTTTTCCTTTTCCGGATTTACCCTGAAGCTTTTCTAAGGTTTCCCTTACTTGCTTTTGAACCGCTTCTTCGCTAGGCTCTTCTTTTGCAATAGCTGGTCTCGCAGGCCTTTTAACTCCTTTTGCTCCCTTGTATGGGGTGCTTGGGGTAGTTGACGGGGCCGGTTTAACATCTTTGGTTATTCTGCGACGTCGTTTTTTATTTTTGTCTTTTGCACTTTCGGCAGCGGTCTTTTTATCTTCTTTCTTTTTGACCGGTTTTTTAAACTGGGAAAGATCAATTTTTTCTCCTGTAAACTGAGGGCCGTTAAGCTTGGTGTAATTTGTTTTTAGAGTTTCTAAAACCGGTGCTTTTTCTACTGCTGCTTCCTCAACTTTTTCCGGAGCTTCCTCAACCTGAGATTTTACCTGTTTATCAGTAGCTTTCTCTTCCTTTACAACAGTTTCTTTTGAAGTAATTTCCGTTTCAAGAGGTTTTTCAGTTTTTGCAACTGCAATCTTTGGATCTTCAGCCTTAGGACTAACAGCTTTAGGCTCTTCAGCCTTAGTTTCTTTTTCCTTGGGCTTAACAACTTTTGGCTCTTCTTTTTCAGGTGTTCCTTCTATTGGCTCAATAACCTCAGCCTCCTCTACTATCTTTGGAGCTATTTCTGCAACTTGTTGTACAGATTTCTCCTTTTTAACTTCTTTAGGTTTTTCTCCAGGTTTTTTATCTAAATCGATTTTTCCAACTTGTTTTGGACCTTCAAGCTTAATTCTGGCACTGATGATTTCCTGCTGTTTGTGCTCTGCTTTCCTCTTCTCCTCCAATTCCTTTTCACGAGCTATACGCAGTTCTTCTTTTTCCTTGCGTTTTTCTTCCCCAACTTCTTTAGAAGCCACTTTTTTACTTTTATCGGTACTAAATTCGTTTAAAAGTACATGGTAAACTTCTTCAGAAATTTTCGCGGTAGGACGCGCTTCTATTTCGTGACCTTTGGAATTTAAATATTCCACAGCACGATCTAGCGAAATATTGAATTCGCGTAGTACCTTGTTTAATCGCATTGTCTTTTCTTCAGCCATAAAT
>JBBRGD010000007.1:0-15361 GCA_038241065.1 Flavobacteriales bacterium | reverse complement strand
ATCATTCCAAATTTCACTCTATCACTATAGGTACCATCCTTTTCCGGACGTCCATGATTCCAGCAAATCATAGGATATTCCATTCCCTGATTTTTTGCGTGAACAGAAATAGCTTTATGATATGGGTATTGAAAGGTATGCCCGGAATAGGATGTTAGGGTACTTGCAACCGCAAGTGTAGAGTATTCTTCCCAAAGCGGATTTCCCTCTTTAGGATACAAGGACACAGCCATTACAGCCTTCCCCAAAACATCCACATTCATCATGTCCAAAATAAATTTTCGGGAAGTGGCAAATGCAAAATCACGAACCATTTCAGCTTTTAATTTCCAGGTTTTCTTTTTATCTGAAAATCCTTTTTCCGCTGCTTCTGCTTCTGCCTGTGTGACAATGATCACCGGCTTATCGTAGGATTTTTTAGCTTCCTCAAACCGTTTCATCATCTGGCTGGAATAAACTTCTTTTCTGTTTTGAATTTCCCCGGTTCCATCTAAAATATGATCTGCAGGAACAGTAATATTAACTTCATAATTTCCAAAAGGCAAGGCAAATTCGCCATTACCCCAAAACTGCATATTTTGCCATCCTTCAACATCGTTGTAAACCGCCATTCTTGGAAAAAATTGGGCTATTACATACGCATTGTTCCCATCTTCAGGAAAATGCTCAAATCCGGATCTTGCACGGTTGACAACATGATTATTAATATTGTACCACCATTTTACAGAAAAAGAATAACTTTCTCCTGCTTTTAAAGGCTGAGGCAAATCTACCCGCATCATGGTGAAATTGATCGTATAAGGAAGTGGCTTCCCATCTTTTGAAACTTCTTCAATATTAAATCCGCCATCAAAAGGCTCATCCATAAATTCGTTAACAAATTCCCCGAGTTGAGAAATCGGTGCAATGCGATTTCCATCTTTTAAAAGAGCAGGTGAATTTTTTGAGCGAATGTTTTGATCTAATTGCACCCATAAATATTCAAGATCGTCCGGTGAATTATTATGATAAGTGATTGTTTCAACACCCGTTAATTTTTGATTTTTGTCGTCCAGCTCGATATCCATTTTGTAATCCGCCTGGTTTTGATAATAAGCTTCCCCCGGAGCTCCTGAACCTGTGCGATATTGGTTGGGAGTTGAAAATTCCTCATAAAGTTGCCTGAATTTGTTTTGATTGGTGTGACCCACTTCCTTAATTTCTTCCTTTATAATTTTGCCTTCCTGGGCGTAAATCCCGGCAGATAGAATTAAGAAGAACACCAACATTGCAGATTTAAAATTTTTCATTATTGTTTTTCCTGGTTTTTTAAGTTGATAAAAATAAGTATTCTTAAGTAGAATACAATTTGATGACTAATTATTTACTGAAAGTTAACAGATCCTCATCTTTGCCATTTGCCAGAATCAAGCTCTTTGTTTCCCCCTTATATTCAACATGCACAAGGTTTTTCTGTTCGCTAAACATATCAATTAAAATGGCATTTTTAATCCCAATCTTTTTAAATTCGGGGACATCAGGTATCTCTAAATAAAAAAGCAGCATATCATTTTCATATTCCTTTCCAATATAATTCAACTTATAAGGCTTTCCGTCTAATTCAATTTCCATTTTTTGACCGAGATATTTTTTAATATAATCGGTTAGCTTTTCACTATCTCCATTTTTTGTTAAATGAATGGATTGGTCATACCTTGTTTGAAGTAATTTTTCAAGATCATCAACAAAAACGCGAGAAATGATCTGAAGGCTGTGAGCCTTTTCATTGTATTCAATTTCAGTGACGCTAACGTAAAATTTATGATCGGTATTAAATGAAGAAAGACTAAATAGAAGTAAAAGGAATAAAAATCTAATTTTCATTAAGTTGTTTAAATCAGTGAAATTTAATTAATTTTAAAGCGAAAGCTCGTAATTACTTATTTCATACTCAAAAAATATTCCACAAATCCAATTTCAACAAATAGGCTTGATAAATTTTTGCTGTTCGTTCGTTTTTAACGCCTAAAAGGATTATTGAGATAATTCATTCAAAAAAAACAATAAGAAGTATATTGGTATTTTAAATATAACAGGATTATTTTTGTCTAAATTCGGCAAATTTGGAAACATAAAACTATCATCACTTCTTTCATATTTAATTCTGAAGTAAACGCGGATATATATTTATTTTCTATACTGCTTTTTATATTTTTTGCTTTGCTCTATCAAAAAATCGATTAAATCCAGTTCATTCCCTCCTTTTAGCATCTGTTCGCTCAATCCGTTGTCATTGGCATAAAAAATAAAATCGCTTATGTACTCCCTCTCAATATCCAGATTTTCCCTAAAGAAATCATCTTTATATATTTTTAGGACATAATCATCAATTTCCGGATTAACCGACTTAGCGTATGGATTTTTTACATCTTCATTCTTTTCGGCAATAAGAAGTTCTTTAAAAATATTGACAAAATCAAGCCCGTTTACCAATCTGGTCTTACTCATAGCCAAGGCAGTGTTGTATGGAGGAGATTCTATATAGGGGCCGGTTTCAGTATCAAAACCCATATTTTGAACATTCGTCGCAGTTAAATTTGTAGGTAAATCTACTATTTTCAAACGGTTGAGATCCACATTTATATTCCCGGAAAGATCATAAGGGGTCACTACTACTTCCGGTAACCTGCTCACCACTTCACTTACAAAAATATTTAAGGTCTTCGTATTTATTATACCCTGATCTACAATTACGGTAAACTCCTGAAATTTTAATGTGGACACACGCAAACTATCATTGAAAGCTACCGCAATATTAAATTTCCCTAGAGAATCGGTCGCGACAAATCTGTTAGAATTTAAATTAAAAATACTGATTCCCTGTGGGTCATCTCCAAGCGGCACTTCTATATTTCCTGAAATTAAAATACGTTTTCCTGTTTGGGCTGAGGTATATAGACCAATTAAGAGGAGAAGCAGAAAAAAAGAAGCCTTTTTCATTGGTCGATTTTTATTGTTTTATTAAAGTGTATAACCGGTTATGCCTGAACAATATTTTGAATTTAATTTACAACTCTCACAGATAATAAAGAGTTTCAATTTATTTAAAAATTTCCGTTAAGTTTAGTTGAACAATAGTACATTAAGTTAGCACTCCAAATCTAATTAAAAGTATAAGACCCGCTTAAATTTTTGTTAAACCATTACAATACCTAAATTTACAAAAAAAAAATCAAATGAAACGCGCATTATTAGCCAGCACTTCTACCTTACATGGACAGAATTATTTAGCTTACCTGCTTCCCGAAATATCTGAATTATTTCAAAAATGTCAGGAAATTATATTTATCCCATACGCAAGACCTGGCGGTATTTCTCATGAAAATTATACAGCTTTGGTGAAAAAGACTTTTAAAGACATTTCTTTTAAAGTAATGGGACTCAATGAGTTTAAAGACCCCAAAAAATCCTTAAGCCAGGCAGAAGGAATTTTTATAGGAGGTGGAAATACATTCGTGTTGGTAGATAAACTTTACAGGAATGATCTTATGGAATTATTGAGGGAAAAAATCCTGAATGGAACTCCTTATTTGGGAACAAGTGCTGGAACCAATATTTGCGGGCTTACAATGCAAACCACCACTGACATGCCAATTGTTTATCCACCAAGTTTTAAAACCTTTGGAATTGTTCCTTTCAATTTAAATCCGCATTATTTGGACCCGGATAAAAATTCAACCCATAAAGGGGAGACAAGAGAAACAAGGATTGCGGAATTTCATACTATTAACACACATCCTGTGGTTGGTTTAAGGGAAGGAAGTTGGTTGGAAGTAAAAGCTAAGGAAATTATATTGAGAGGAACCTTGTCTGCACGTATTTTTAAAGCAGGTGAAGAACCTTATGAACTAGAACCAAATAGCAGCCTTACCGAATTAAACTGATATGGATTACCAAAAAATTCTCAATACAATTGAGGAAGAACTGAAATACTTTGACGTTTACGGAAAGGTAGCGTCCTATATTCCTGAATTGGCAAAAGTAGATCGCAGAAAATTCGGAATGCACCTATATGGAGTAGATTCCAAACATGCTGCTTTTGGGGATAGTACAGAAAATTTTTCAATTCAAAGTATTTCCAAGGTTTTTACCCTTACTATGGCCATGAAACTTTTAGGAGAAGATTTATGGGATCGGGTTGATGTTGAGCCATCAGGCGATCCCTTTAACTCTCTTTCCCAGTTGGAATACGAAAGAGGAGTTCCCCGAAATCCCTTTATTAATTCAGGAGCATTGGTAATAGCCGATATTCTGGTTTCTAATTTAAACAATCCCAAAAGAGAATTGCTGGATTTTGTCCGCAAGATCACGAGTAATCCCAATATTGATTATGACAAAATTGTCGCTGCCTCCGAAAAATCAATTGGATACAGGAATTATGCTTTGGTGAATTATATGAAAGCTCTTGGAAACATTAAGAACGATGTTGAAACAATCGTCGATTTTTATTTTTTCCAATGTTCCCTGGCCATGTCTTGTGAATAACTCTCGAGAGCCTTTATGATTTACGCTAATAATGGAAGCATTCTGGAAACAGGGGAAAATTTATTTTCTAAAACCAAAATAAAACGTATCAATGCTTTAATGCAAACTTGTGGGTTTTACGATGAAGCGGGAGAATTCAGCTTTAGGGTGGGATTACCGGGGAAAAGCGGCGTTGGCGGTGGGATTGTCGCCATTCATCCTTCACAATATTCAGTTGCAGTTTGGAGTCCAATATTAAATGCAAAAGGCAATTCAGAACTGGGAATGGCCGCACTTGAGAAACTAACTACCCTTTCCGGATTGTCAATTTTTTAATAACTAAAAAACCTCATCCTGTTAAGATGAGGTTTTTTTGAGCGAAAGACCGGGTTCGAACCGGCGACATTCAGCTTGGAAGGCTGACGCTCTACCAACTGAGCTACTTTCGCATTACATTGCAAATATAACCGTAATATTTTTCAACTTCCAAAAAATTTATAGCTTTTTTAAAAAATGATATCCTTTTATTTCATACCCGTGATTCATATAAAACTTATGCGATCTGAAATTTTGAACGTAAGCGTTTAATTCTGAAGTCTCACACCCCTTTTCTCTGGAATATCTGAAAATAAATTCGAAAATTTCCTTTCCAAATCCCCTGTTCTGATATTCCTTTTTTATATAAACATGATCAGGTTCACAGGATTTCCCTGCATAGTGCCTGGTCATAAACCACAATCCGAAAACTCCTATAAGTTCATCCTTTAAAAACACACCAAAACATTCGTAATTCTGGGTTAACATTTCCTGAAAACGGGTTCTAAGCAATGCTTCATCTATTTGATATTCACCCAATTCCATAATAAAGGGAATAATTTTATCCAGGTCTTTCTTTAAAATCTTGTTAAATGCCAATTCCATCCTGCAATTTTCTGCAAAAATAGTCATAATTTTAGCTATTGATAATAATTAGATTTTAGATACTTATGAAAAATAAAACCGGTAAGACCCAAGACCTCATCGACCAAAAATTTTTAGAGCAAAGACAAATTTTTTTATGGGGGGAGGTAAATGCTCAAGCGGCAAAACATGTAATTGAACGCCTATTGTATTTAGATCAGGAATCCAATGAAGAAATACAATTTTTTATAAACAGTCCCGGTGGCTTTGTGACCGATGGATTTGCCATGTACGATACAATGAAATCTTTAAAAAGCCCTGTTTCAACAATATGTTCCGGACTATCGGCTTCAATGGGATCTATTTTACTCTCGGGAGGTACCAAAGGGAGGCGGTTTATTCAGCCACTTGCAAAGGTAATGATCCATCAGCCCAGCGGTGGGGCAAGAGGCCAGGCTTCAAATATTGAGATCCAGGCAGCAGAAATATTAAAAATAAGGGAAATTAGCGCAAAATTACTTGCTGAAAATTGTGGACAACCTATCGCTAAAATTTTAAAAGACTTTAACAGGGATTATTGGATGGATGCAAAGGAATCTGTTGCGTACGGGATTGTTGATGGTGTTTTTAAACCTTAATTTGTAATTATCCAAAAGATCATCCATAAAGAAAGCGGCAACAAAGGCAAATTATATGTGGAGGATGAAATCGGAATTACTTCTGAACTCTGATACTCCAAACCGGAAAATGGTGTAGTGATAATAGATCACACCGAAACCAGGATAAAATTTAAAGGAACAGGTTTGGCCTCATGATTAGTGAAAGAAAGCGCAGATTATGCACGGGAAAATAAATTTAAAATTGTCCCCGGTTGTTCCTATGCCAAGTCCCACTTAGATCGTCACAAAAAATATGATGATGTGCTTAAAGATTAAATGATTTGAAATTTTGATCACAACGACCCATATCCGTGAAATTCCGGCATCTGCTGTTTACAGTGTTCGGCAACCGGTACTAAGACCCGGCAGACAAATCGCCGAATGCGTTTTTGAAGGTGATACCTCTGACAAAACTTTACATTTGGGTCTTTTCATAGATGCAAATTTAATAGGGGTTGCAAGTTTTATGAAAAACAGCAACCCTCTATTTCAAGACGCAGAACAATATCAGTTAAGAGGAATGGCAGTTTTATCTGAATTTAAGGGAAAAGGCTTTGGATCCGCACTGTTAATTGAAGGAGAAGAAAAGTTGAAAAATTTGGTGAGCCACCCATTTTTATGGTTTAATGCACGGGATTATGCCATCGGGTTTTACGAAAAATTCGGCTATAAGTCCATAGGTGAAAAATTTGATGTTCCCGGAGTATGTCAACATATAGTTATGTTTAAACTCCTTTAAAATTTATATCGAAAGTTATGAAAGATGGGACTTTCAATTCTTCAATATTACTCTGTTTTCAAAAAAGGCACATCCCTTATCTCCCTGTTTCTGCTTATTAGCTTTACCTCCTGTAAATAAGAAACAAAAGCTTATTCCCCTTCAAATAATTTTTTGACAACAGTAAATAATTTGTTCTCTGGGAATTCCACAAAAATTTCAGAAGCACTTTTAAATTCAGAAAGATCCTCATTATTTCATCCTGATTCAGTCAAGGCATTTACAATATTTAGATGATTCGAAATACAAATCCCTGTTCGAGGGAAATTCCCGTTCCCAAATTTCCGGATGTATACAAGTGGAAAACGTTGCATATCTGGCTAAATATTTACTCAGTGACCAAGAAGAATTCACTTCAGAAGAAATTGACAAAATAATTGAAAAAGGAAACACGAGGCGAATTTATTTAGATCAAAAAGTTAATGTCCATATTTATTACTGGACAGCCTGGCGGGAAAATGGTAAAACAAGGTTCACTGACGATATTTACAATTATGAAGAGACCACTTACAAGGCCTTAAAAAAGCTTCTTAAGCCTGAATCATCTTTGAATTTTTTGCATAGGTTTTATCGTCAGAATAAATATACAATACCGATTTGTTTTTGATTAGATCAATAATTTCCTGGGAAATTGCCGTAGGCAATGCGGGACATCCATAACTTCTTCCCAAACGTCCCAAATTTTTGATAGCAGAAGGGTTGGCGTATTTGGCCCCGTGAATTACCACATAACGTTCCCGTGCATTAGAATTAAATTGTTTCTCCATCCCATCTATAAATAAGGACAATCCATTTTTACCAAAATAGGTTTCTCCGGTAATAAAAAACCCTAACGAACTTTGTAAGGAATTCTTTTTATTTGAAAATTGGGTGGCAAACTCACTTCCGGTATTTTTCCCGTGGGACACAACCGTATGATAAAGTATTTTATTGTTGGACATATCCATTACCCACATTCTTTCTTTTTTAGATGAAAGACTAAAATCAATAATAGAAAGTATTTGTTTATCGATCAAATTTTTATCGGCCAATTTATAATAACCGATTATTCCATTCTTAAAGCTTTTCAAATTGGGTACACTGGGGTTATTTTCCACAAAAACATCATACAACTGTGAAATTTCTTCATCCATAGTTAGAGATAGGTTTGAGGTTTTAGGCAAGAGTTCTGTTCTAGTAGAGATTTCTGATACGTTAAGTCCATCGGTGGTTGTAAATGCGAAAGATACAGTAAGAAAGGCGACTACAGTCAAAATTTTATACGTCATACACTAAGCTTGAAAATTAATGATTTGTTAATTTATTCCAAATACAATACCAACATGCAAATATTTGAATGTTAATTGATTAAATATTGAAGAAACCAAGTTTTTACTATCTAATTTTCATTACATATTAAAGATCAGTATCTTGTGATCTCTCCCAAAAACCAATATGTCATTTAAGAACGAATCAAATTGAAATTTATTTTTTAACAAAGAAGAAAATTTAAGAAACTGTTGTATGTTCTAAGTATTGAATTTTAACAATTCAAGCCAAAACCCAAAAGGGGGAAGGTTTTTCGAATACCAAAAGGATAAATATTCTTTAATTCAGGAGTTGAAATTTTTATTCAGAAAGAAGATAATCCATTTACCGGTGAAATGCAGGATATAGCTTTAATATCAGAAGATGAAATAGCACCGGATTTACAGAGTGTATCATCTCTATATTAAAAACAGGATTTAAAAAATAGAGAAGCCATAAAAAAGCAAGAAAACCTATTTTTTATTAAAACATTTCCAGGGCAAGTTTAATCTCCCCGAGATATAGTTTATATCTTTGCACCTCAAATAATTAAATTTTATGAATAAAAAAGTTATTCTAATGATATTAGATGGCTGGGGCGTTACTCAGGATCCAAAAGTTTCTGCAGTTGCTCAAGCCAATACTCCGAATTTTGATTCATTAATTCAAAAATATCCCCACGCCCAATTACTTACCCACGGAATGAACGTTGGATTGCCGGAAGGGCAAATGGGAAACAGTGAAGTTGGCCATATGAATCTTGGAGCCGGACGTATTGTTTACCAGGATTTAGCAAAGATTAATTTAGCTGTTCAAAATAATAGTTTAATCCAGGAGCCTGTTTTGCAACAAGCTTTTGATTTTGCAAAACAAAACAATAAACCCGTACATTTTATCGGCCTTTTGAGCGATGGCGGAGTGCATTCACATATTAATCATTTAAAAGGGCTTTTGTCTGCTGCCGATGAATACGGGATAAAAGAAAAATATGTACATGCGTTTACAGATGGCCGGGATGTGGACCCACATTCAGGGAAAGGATTCGTGACCGAAATTGAGGAACACCTTGAAAAAACAGGTGGAAAACTGGCTTCGGTTATAGGAAGATATTTTGCCATGGATCGTGACAAACGATGGGAGCGAATTAAAAAAGTATACGATCTTGTTGTTTTAGGAAAAGGAAAAAAATCTCAGAATGCAATTGAGGCAGTGCAGGAAAGTTATGATCATGATATCACAGATGAATTTATAGAACCAATTGTTATTACAGATCCAAACGGTGATCCTGTAGCAACCTTGAAAAACGACGATTTAGTAATATTCTTCAATTTTAGAACAGACCGCGGTCGCCAACTTACGGATGCCCTTACTCAGCAAGATTTCCCGGAGTTTGAGATGAAAAAAATGCCGTTGTATTTTGTGACTTTGACCAAGTACGATGACCGTTTTACAAACATAAATGTAGTTTATAAGAAGGAAAATATCAGAACCACCTTAGGCGAAGTATTGGAGTATATGGGGAAAACCCAAATAAGGATAGCGGAAACTGAAAAATATCCACACGTAACATTTTTCTTTTCGGGTGGAAGGGAGAAACCTTTTAAAGGTGAAAAAAGGCTTATGTGCAATTCCCCTAAAGTTGCGACCTACGATCTTCAACCTGAAATGAGCGCCTATGAGATTAGGGATAAAATTATTCCGGAAATAAATTCCCATAGTGCCGATTTTATTTGCCTTAATTTCGCAAATCCAGATATGGTAGGCCACACCGGGGTTTTAAAAGCAGCTATTGAAGCAGTTGAGGTTGTAGATGAATGTATGGGGGATGTTGTAAATGCAGCGATAAATAACGATTACAGTGTTTTGGTAATTGCCGATCACGGGAACAGCGAAATGATGATAAATCCCGATGGCACTCCAAATACCGCGCACACCACCAATCCCGTTCCTGTAATTTTGGTAGATAAAGATGTCAAATCTATAAAAAATGGCGTTCTGGGAGATATGGCTCCAACTATTTTAAAATTGATGGGGATTCCAAAACCCGAACTAATGACTCAAAATCCATTAATCTAAAAAAAATAAAAATGAGTTTATATATTTTAATTCTCGCATTTATCGCCTCTAGTGGAAATTTCAATAATACAGTTAAAACCGCCGATAAGGATTTAACTCCGGTGACAGTCCAAAACTCAGAGGAACAACAGGATATGTTAATAGGCAAATTCACAAAAGAAGATTTACAAAAACCTCCTTTTGAAAGTTGGTTTAAGAGTGAATATGATAATTTCAAGCCTTCCGCAGAAGCTATGGAAACTATAAAAAACAATATTTCAGACTATGAAATTATGGTATTTATGGGAACCTGGTGCGGAGACAGCAAACGGGAAGTGCCAAAACTTTTGAAAATTTTGGATGAAGTTGGATATGATTTATCCAACCTAACCATGGTTGGGGTTAGCACAGGTAAAAACACGCCAGAAAAACTTGAAGAGGGCTGGGATGTAAATAGGGTTCCTAGCATCATTTTTATAAAAGACGGAAAAGAAATTAACCGTTTTGTAGAATATCCAAGGGAAACTATAGAAGAAGATATCGCCAAGATAGTAAGCGAACAGGGTTACAAGCATTCATATTTGAATTAAATTTACCCTTGTTACAATAAATAATGCTCGTAAAAAAAGAGTATCATCTTTATTCTTTTTAATTTTGGAATTATGCAAAAAATATTGACCATCGCTATAGATTTTGACGGGACAATCGTTGAAAACAGGTATCCAAAAATAGGGAAACCTCTGTTGTTCGCAATTGAAACCCTTAAAAAATTACATGAGGAAGGTCACCAGTTGATATTATGGACTTATAGAACAGGGACTGAACTTAAAGAAGCTGTTGAATTTTGTAATAATAAAGGAATATTTTTTTTTGCGGTAAACAGGAGTTATCCTGAAGAAAAATATGACAACTCTTTGAGTAGGAAAATTCAAGCAGATATTTTTATAGATGACCGGAATATTGGGGGGTTATTGGGATGGGGAGAGATTTATCAAACCTTAAGCCTTGAATTTAAACAAAAATTGCAGCTTACAAAAGTCAAAAAAGAAAAATCAGAAAAAAGCATTTTGAGCTTTTTTAAAACCAAATTATGATAATAATAAAATCCAGGGAAGAAATTGAATTAATGAGAGAAAGCGCTTTGGTGGTCTCCAAAACTTTAGGAATGCTCGCTTCAGAAGTAAAGCCGGGTGTTACTACGCTGAGATTGGATAAATTAGCGGAAGAACATATCCGCGAACAAGGTGCCGTTCCCGGTTTTTTGGGCATGTACGGTTTCCCGAATTCCCTTTGTGTGAGTCCAAACGCACAAGTAGTCCACGGAATACCTAGCGACACACCTCTGATTGAGGGCGATATAATATCAATTGACTGTGGATCTGTTAAAAATGGATTCTACGGAGACCATGCTTATACATTTCCGGTTGGAGAAGTAACTCCGGAAACCAAAGAGCTTTTGAAAATCACCAAAGAATCCCTCTATATAGGAATAGCTGAATTTAAGATTGGAAACAGGGTTGGGGATGTAGGTTATGCTATCCAAAAATACTGTGAAGATCACGGATATGGCGTAGTTAGAGAATTGGTAGGCCACGGCCTGGGAAGAAAAATGCACGAAGATCCTGAAATGCCCAATTACGGACATCGAGGCAGAGGCAAAAAATTTATTGAAGGAATGGTCGTGGCAATTGAACCTATGGTAAATCAGGGTACAAAAAATATCAAACAGTTAAAAGATGGCTGGACAATTCTAACTGCAGACAATAAACCCAGCGCACATTTTGAACACGATATAGCAATTATAGACGGGAAACCGGAATTGCTTTCAACATTTAAATACATTTACGAAGCTTTGGGAATTGAAAGTACCGAAGAAGATAAATTCAGGTCAAAAGTATATGATTAAAAATTTCAGACAAGAGCGTTGGAAAACTTATCATTTGGATATCTGGATGGATAGGTTCGTTTATAAAATCTCGAACTATGGCCGGGTGATAAGTTTCGTTAAAAATCCGGAGGGAGAACTTCTTAGTGGCGGAAGAAATTCGGGTTATTTATCCTTCGCCGTCGTTCTTAAGAATGGGAAAAATAAAAGCTATTATTTTCACAGGGTCATTTCTGAATTGTTTTTGAACAAAAAAGAGGATGATACTTATGTGATTCACAAGAATTATGAAAAGCATGATAACCAGGTTTTAAATTTAGCTTGGGCCAATAAAGAGGAATGGGTCAAGCACCAGTTTGGAAATCCAAATGTTAAAGAGAACAAGCTGAAAAGGAAATTGAGACAAGTTACCTCATATTCGAAACTTACCTATGGACAGGCTGTTATTCTCAAAAAAAAATTATTAGACCCCAACCGAAAAACCCGGATAAGGATACTCGCCAAACAATTTGGCGTTTCCGAGATGCAGTTATACCGGATTAAATCTGGAGAAAACTGGGGAGATATAGAGGTATGATCAGCAAGATCTCTAAGTTTATCCTGAATTCCATTCCACGTCCATTTTTGATAAGGCTGAGCTATCTTGCAAAGCCAATCCTCAAAATAGCATTACTGGGAAATAAATACCAGGATCCTATTGATGGAAGTAGTTTTAGAAAATTCCTACATTACGGCTATGAAAACCAAAGGAAAAATGTGCTTTCCCCTTCTACCCTTTCCCTGGAGCGCCACAGATTATTATGGCTGTATTTGCAAAATGAAACCGGCTTTTTTAAAGACAATTTAAAAGTGCTTCACTTTGCCCCTGAACAGGCTTTTTATAAACGCTTCAGAAACTTGTCCAATCTGGATTATACCACTACCGATTTGAATTCACCTCTGGCAGATGTTAAAGCTGATATTTGCGATTTGCCTTTCAAAGACAATACCTACGATTTTATATTATGCAATCACGTATTGGAACATATTCCGGACGATACAAAAGCCATGCAGGAAATTTACAGGATCCTGAAACCAGGAGGCACTGCCATTTTACAAATTCCCCAAGACCTAAACAGGCATAATACTTTTGAAGATAATAGCATAACCTCCCCCAAAGAACGCGCACAGATATTTGGCCAATATGACCATGTAAGGGTTTACGGCATAGATTTTTTTGACAAGCTTAGAGGAATCGGATTTAAAGTTGAAGAAGTAAATTATGGTTCAACATTAAGTCCCGCTGAAATAGACAAATACCGGATCGCAAAAGAGGAAATCATCCCGGTATGCAGCAAATGATCCTTCGTACCTCATTAATTCATAAAGTTTTGAGTGCCTAAAATGTATGAAGTAAAGTTATCTTCAATTATACAGAAGATGCGAGACACAGCATTTTTTTTAATTTTATTATGTACTGATTAGTTTCTATCATTCCCTGACCAATACTTCTTCAAATCCTTCCGAAGCAAATACCTTTACTTTGTCATTTTTTTCAGCATAAATAAAATAAACATCCACATTTTCAAGTCTTTCATGCATTTCTTTAGATTTTTCTAAACCTAAAGCCATAAATGCGGTTGCATAGGCATCGGCAATAGCGCAATTTTCAGCCAGAACTGATGCGCTTAACAAGTTACTTTTTTCGGACATTCCGGTAATAGGATTGATTGTATGGACAAATCTTTGCCCGGTTAGTGAATCCACCCGAAATTTTCTGTAATTCCCGGAAGTAGCCATTGCCCGGTCCTTAAGTGCTAAAGCAGTCTGATAAGTTCTGTTTTCCTCTGTTTGCATTGGATTATCTATCGCCACGATCCAAGAATTATCTTTAGTCTTATTCCGCCCCTTTGCTACCAATTCTCCGCCCACTTCAATCAAATAATCCTGAACTCCTTTTTTGTCAAGAAACAGGGCTATAACGTCAACGGTGTAACCTTTGGCTATAGCGTTAAAATCCAAATAGATTTCCTGCTGCTTTTTCACAATTTTATTTGCGGCGGTAAGATTCACTTTGTCAAAGCCTACATATTGCAACATAGAATCAATTTTCGTAGGTGTTAATCCATCCGATTGGCTTCCGGGACCAAAACCATATGCATTTACCAAATTGCCTACAGTGGGGTCAAAATAACCATTGCTCTCCCTATATATCTTTTCCGAAAAATTAAATACTTTTCTGAAATTTTCATCTACACGAATTGAGGTGTCCCCGGAATTTATCTTTGAAATATCGGAATCACTTTGATAGGTACTCATAGAGTTGTTTACAACTTCAAAAATGGAGTCGAGACCTTTTTCAATATTGAGATTTTCAGGCCCAAATAATTTGACCTGATAAGAGGTTCCTAAGGCTTCTCCAATGTAAGCCTGCTCTTCGGGAACAGGATTTCCACAGGAACCAAAAAAACCAATTCCTAAAACTGCTACCGCTATAAATGCCTTATTGAATTTCCTGCAATCCTTCATAATTGACAATATAATCTTCTTCATGTAAAACTGGTTTTTCATAATCACTTGAGTTGGCTAATCCCACTCCTGCATAAAATGTTTTAGCTTCAAATTTCAGCGCATGTTCCTTTATGCTCTCCATAAATATCCTGTCAATCTCTTTTGGATCATCGGGATAAGTTATGGCGCGCACTACTACAAAATGCACAATCTTATTTTTTAGGGCGACAAATTGAGGATTGGATTTTAATTTGCTGTTCACTCCCAAAAACTCGTATCCCTGATCTTCCAGGTCTTTTCCAACAATATTCATTGCCAGATTATGAAGTTCTTGCTTGGTAAGTTGTTTTTTCATAATGATTCCAAAATTACAAATTAAGGTCTGTAATTAGAAAAATAAAGCTGATATTATATTTATGCTTTATTTTCTTTTAGTTGATGAGTAGAGAACTATTAGCTGATAGAAAAAAAAATCTAAATTGTTTGAGTGAGGGATTTCTGATTTAATAAAACATTTAAAAAAAAGAGACCGACAAAAATGCCGGTCTCAGATATAAATTTAATAAAGGTTTGTGTTATCCCCCAAAATCATCAAATCTCACGTTTTCAGGCGGAACTCCAAAGTTGTCGGTCATTTGTTGAACGGCTTTATTCATCAATGGGGGTCCACAGAAGTAAAACTCGACATCCTCAGGTGATTCGTGTGATTTCAAATAGTTGTCAATCACCACCTGGTGTATGAATCCAACAAATCCATCCCCTTCATCTTCTAAACTTTTCTTAACTTTCCAATTATCCTCCTCC
>JBBRGD010000006.1:0-15710 GCA_038241065.1 Flavobacteriales bacterium | reverse complement strand
AGCCAGGGATGACAGGGTATCGAAAAAAAAATCTAATCTCCATTCTTCTTCCAAATATCAATTCCACCCTCTAGGGAGGGGAAAAGGAATTGATTTTTTCTTCAAAACTTCCTTCCTTCGCGTACGCCAGGGATGACAGGGTATCGAAAAAAAATCTAAGCTCCATTGTTCTTCCTAAAAATCAATTCCCGCTTCAGTAAAAATACCAATTTCAAATTTCTTAAATTTATCTTTCTTAAACTAGCCCCGCTTATGTTCCAAAAGATCACATTTACAAAACACCCTCCTGCAAAGCCCACTTTAATTTGGGCTGGCACCTGCGGTTTTTGTAAATGGTGGAAAATTCGATGGGAAACCAAAACCGGGGACAGGATACATTTTGTTCCCTATCAGGATGTGGCAAAGGATTTTCCGGATATTCCCATAAAGGAATTCAAAAAAGCCAGCCGCCTCATTGAACCGGACGGGAAAATATATTCAGGACCAGATTCGGCATATAGGAGCCTTTATTATGCGGGTACTAAAAAGTGGCATCTTTGGTATGAAAAATACTCCTGGTTTGAATCGCTCTGCGATCTGGCTTACAATCATATCGCTAAGAACAGGAGTATCTATTTTAAATTGACAAAATTCCTTTTCGGAAAAGATCCACATCAACCCAAATTATATTGGTTTTATTATATTTTAATACTTTTAGCCATCATCCTATTATTATGAACTACCTAAAATCCTACTGGTTCTATATCCTTGCCGCTGTAATTACAATTATTGGAATAATTACCGGATGGTACTTGCTTATAATACTTGCGATTCCCTTCGGTTTTTTTGGTAAGGGCAATAATAAGAAGAATCGCCCTTAACCTGCGTTAAACTTATACTAAAGCCCATTTTGTATTTGCACATTATCGGCAGTGGCAGTAACTTCATCACTTAAATCAATCTATAAATAAAATGAAAGATTACGGAACCCTGTCTCAAGCGATCAACATATTAAAATTGGAAGAAGGTTATGATCTTGATTTTAACCTGTTGGACGAAGAGATTCAACATAAAGCAAAAAATGAAATCTATCAATTGCACGAATTTAATGTGGATAAGATTATGCGATTTGAAGGTATGAGCAGTCCTGATGACAATGCTATTTTGTATGCTATTTCCACAAAAAATGGTCAGAAAGGAATATTGATTGACGGTTATGGCATTTCCGGCGGACAGGTATCGAAGGCAATGATGGATAAATTAAATTTAACGATTAACAGGCCTAAGAGCTGAGTTGCGTCGCGTTAAAGTTGTATTAAAGCAATTTAAATAGTTGGAATCACCCTTCTGCTATCATATTTTTGAATAGAAATAAACAACATAATAAATAAAAATTATGAATTACTTAGGATTAGATGAGAAAAAGACTGTCAATACAGTTAAAGAATTAAATGTATTACTGGCTGATTATCACTTGTATTATCAAAAATTGAGAAACTTTCACTGGAATGTAATCGGTACAAATTTCTTCGATCTTCATGTGAAATTTGAAGAATTATATGAGGATGCAAAAATAAAAGTGGATGAAATCGCTGAGCGGGTTTTGACACTGCGTTTTCAACCTACCAGCAATTTGAGCGATTATATGGAAATTTCTAGCATAAAAGAATCTCCATCAAATATTTCCGATTCTGACATGATCAAAACATTATTAAGTGATCACGGAATTTTACTAAAGCAGTTACGCAAGGTGAGTGAAATTGCCGAAAAAGGAGGAGATGAAGGAACCGTAGATTTAATGGGAGGTTATATAGGGGAACTGGAAAAAACCAGCTGGATGTTGGATGCCTGGAAAATGAAAACTAATGAAAGTCTTAAGCCAGCATAAGATCTTATAATAGATGTTTGAACATTATAATATTAAAGATTCATTTAGGGGGTTATGGGATAAACTGGCTGAATGGCTGGATGCACTTATCCTGAATCTCCCTAATTTTATTTTGGCAATTCTCGTATTTGCAATTTTTATATTTATTGCCAAATATGCTACAAAATTAATTGATAAGCTTCTAAGGGCTAAAGGCGCCCAGGGTTCTATTCGACAAATCACAGCCAAGGTTATAAAGATAGTTATAATTCTTATCGGTTTTTTTGTAGCCCTTGGATTACTCAATCTCGATAAAGTTCTCACTACTGTCCTGGCGAGTGCCGGAGTAGTGGGTTTGGCTATTGGCCTTGCTTTACAGGGCACTTTAAACAATACTTTTTCCGGGGTTTTTCTCAGTTTCATGCCTCAATTGCAAATTGGGGACTGGATTGATACAAATGGCTATTCAGGAGAAGTTATTGAGGTTAGTTTGCGGAATATTACTATTAAAGAAGCAGATAATAATTTTGTGGTAATTCCCAACTCAAGAATTATTGAACAGCCATTTAAGAATTTCTCCAGAACAACCCGATCCCGGGTTATGTTAGATTGTGGGGTGGCTTATAGCAGTGATCTGGAAATGGTGGAAACCCTTACCAAAGACACAATTGCCAAATTATTCCAACCACGCGGGAATGAAGAAGTGGAATTTATGTATCAGGAATTTGGGGATAGTTCCATTAATTTCGTGGTTCGGTTTTGGACTGACATTTCCAGTATTCGGGATGTTTTAATGGCTAAAAACAAAGCTATTATCACCCTGAAAAAAGCATTCGACAAAAATGGTGTCAATATTCCATTCCCGATTCGTACATTCGATTTTACCAATAAATTATCCGTCAATAAACTTAGAGGTGAGGACAGTTAAAAGTTTTCAAACGAGACTCTTTCAAATAAAAAAACCTCACGGAACTTCAAGATCTGTGAGGTTTAAATTTTGAAGATTGGATTTAATAATCCAATAGTTCTCTGGGATCAAACAAAAAAGTCGTGCCCACAAGAATTAATCTCTAAATAAATAATCCCACCCATTAGCCCATAAATAATATAGGGGATAAAGCCCAGTTCATTTCAATTCTTTATCCACTTTGCAACTTTCCACTTTCCAACTTTGCATCTTCGCAACTTTCCAACTTTGCAACTTTCCACTCTCCACTTTCCAACTTTCCAACTTTCCACTTTCCACTCTCCACTCTCCACTTTCCACTTTCTAACTTCACAACTTCACAACTTTCCAACTTTCCAACTTTGCAACTTTGCAACTTTGCAACTTTTTAAAATTCAAACCCAAATCCAAAGGAAAAAATCATACCATCATCACTTCCAAACAAACTGAAGGTCCCGTTGATGGCTTCGGCACTGTTTATCCAGAAACCCCCTCCATAGCTGTTGTGCCATGCATTGCTGTCCTGGTTTTCTGCCCAAACCCTGCCAAGGTCATAGCCCCCAAAAACACCGATTTGAATTGGCAAAAAGGAAGTTTTAAACTGACTGAAACTGTAACGTAGATCGGCTCCGGTAGAAAACGCGCTTTTTCCTGCAAACCTTTGAAATCTATAACCACGCAAACCGGTATCCCCTCCCAGGAATGCGGCCTGATAAAATTCATAATCAACCCCTAAATTTAGTTGGGCTTGCACCTGGGATTTTAAAACCAATCTTCTATTATGGGAGAGCGCGTTATAAAATCCAAGATAGGGTTTAAAATAACCGTAATGTTTATCTGTATTATCCACATTCAACCTTCCGCCTAAAATCGCTTCAAACTTCATCCCACGGGTTGGGTTTAAATTGTTATCGTAACTTTCATATCTGTAGGTTGCATCCAATCCGGCAAAATATTTTCTGTTGAACAGATCAGGATCATTCAAATTAAATTCTTCGGTGATAAACCTAGCCTCAGTTTTATCTACTTCAATTCCTTCAAAAGATGCCACATATCCAAAATAACTTCCGAAAGGAGATTTTCTTACCAAACCAAAATTTCCGCCAATTTTACTGATTTTCACCCTGTTGTAATCAAAATCCAGTTCATCGTCAAAATTTGGGGTTTCATTACCAAAACCAAAGAAGTTGGTTGTAAAGTTAGGACTCGTGTAATATGCTCCTGCCGTCAAATTAAATTTACCTACAATATTGGCAAATTCCCCCTGGTAACTCAAATCAAATCCCCGGGTGGCAAAGTAGTATCCGGCTAAAAAAGTGTGTTTTGCGGTAAAAGGATTTCTTTTGAACCCATTTGTGGTATAAACGCTCTTAATACCTATTTTAAAACCATCATCCGGATTGTAACCAAATCCGGGAAATAACGTATTTGTATTGAAGCTTTTTTTATCCTTATCAAAGGTGTTTATTTCATAGGTGTCCTGAAACCTGAGTTTTGCATTTCCTTTAGATTCTACTGTATTGGGCTTGCTTTTGTAGTCGTAGATCTTAACTTTATTACCGCTATTGGCTGCTACTCTATAAATATCGTTATTCTGGCCACCAATTAATCTGACAAAAATAAGGTTGTTGTCTTCCCCTGTAATTTCAAAAACATCGTCATCGTCAAGGCCATACACCCAAATTTCATTGGTTTCTTCAGCTTTATAGGTCTTATCACTTACAACATCGGCTTTTTTACCGTCTTTTAATCTTGAAACCCTAACCCGCGTTTCACCATTGTCTATTCTTGTTATTTCTATATAATCATCCTTATCGGTTCCTGTGACAATTGCAAGTTTAGCAAGGTGTTGATAATACCTGTTTGTAATATCCAAAATATTGCCTCTTCTTGCTTTTAGGCTCTCAATAATATAATCTGTGGATTTTCCCCGCATATTTTCGGGCAATTTTGAAAATGCTTTTTCTATCACCTCATCGGTGATATTTTCCTGAATGAATTTTGCCTGTTCCATCCAGGTGTCTTTGCCAACATTTTGCAATAATTCACGATCCAAACCTGTTGCGGCAGTATTAAACCACTTCACGTCTTTTATGTCCGGACCATATACGGCAAATTGAAAGGCAAAACCGGTAAGGCCTCTTAAAGTTCCGAAAAATGCCCCGTCAAAATTTGAAAAAACCTGGTCCCGGTCACGTGGTATAGGCTCAAAGATCCTGTTACCTTCTTCATCTTCATATTCGGCCCATCTCCATTGATCCTGATGCCTGTCCCAATCTCCTATAAGCATATCAAAAATCCTGGCCCGCACATAAGCTTTTTCATCCAGGGAATATTTTTCGTCACGCCGAAGTCTTTCGAACATACCTGAAGTACTTTGAATATCGTGGTTAGGCTTACCAAAACTATCCAGCCCCATCCAATCGTCTTCCGGACGCTCCACTATCATATACAATTCATCACCATATTCCTTATTGAGTTTCCCTAAAGCCTTTTGTTTAGGCACATAATACAATTGAGGATTGGTATGAAAAATCCCGGCAGCATCAGACAAAGTTGGAATAGTGAGAAATGCGTAGGGATGCGCTGCTGTATAGAAATCTTCGATCACATTTTCAGCAATTGTATTTTCCAATTGATTTTCAATGGGGGTATCTTTAAAAGCTACGGTTTGTAAAAATTGCACTGCGCTTTTTTTAAGTCGGCGCATATTATAATCCCTGCCCAGACTATCCTGAAGCCTAATGGTTTTAGTTTGATGCCCACCCCCTTTTCTCACAGGAGTTAAACCGCCATATAAGGTATCCAGATCGACAACCTGCACTTCTATTTCATTTCCGTAAAGTTCCCGGTATCGTTGTCCCCAAATACTTTTATATAGTCCTGTTTTTTCGGTTTCATCTTTTTCGTAAATCGAAGTTTTTACCTTTTGGGGGAAATTATCAGGTAAGTTCGAAACATCATAAGGTTGTGGAGAGGCAAAAACCTCTTTTTGATACAATAATTTCGCATTATTATCTTTATTTCCATAGAAACTTACCCAGGAAGAACCATCTTCAAAAACATCATATACGGCAAAACCTTGCTCCGGATACGCAAAAAGACCATCATTGCCCAGGCTTACAAAATTCCCTTTAGATCCCGAACCGGCAACGATTTGTTTTATTTTGTCGTGCTCAATATATTGTAAAGTATGCTCATGTCCTGAAATAAAAATCAATCTATCCGATTTTTGCCCTAGAGTCTCCAGTCTTTTTGCCATCGACTTATATCGCTCATTTTGGCGATCCTGAATAGATACACCTCCGCTGGTACGTATTAACATTGCCAGGGAACCTAAAACAGGAATAGGGATCTTTTTTTGTGAAGGGTAAAGATGTCTTTCTAAATTGTATTGCCCCCCGTGCACTCCATTGGTAAACAAAGGATGGTGCAGCGCAACAATAATGGTTTTGTTTTGATTTTTATCAATTTCAGATCCCACTTCCAGCAACAAAGCTTCCCTGGTTTTAATTTCGGAACAATTATTATTGATGGATGGATGCTTGTCCCAATCTTCCAGAAACCACTGGGTATCTATTACGATGAGCTGTATATCGTCACTTATTTCAATACTTTTCAATCCACAACCCGTTTCTGGAGCCCAGGTAAGTTTGTCTCCCAATTTTTCTTCAAGATACTCCTCTTCCCTTTCCAATCCCTTAACGCCTTCGCTGTACCAATCGTGATTTCCCGGGATCACGATCACATTGCCTTCATATTTCTCTATGGCGTCCAGTTGAGCATCCAACCTGTATTCTGACTGTTCCCTTTCCGGACTGTCTTTACGCGGCATTCCCACGGGATAAATATTATCCCCCAGAAAAATGGTGTAGTTGTCTTTAGCCTTAACAGAATCCATATAATCTTTTAAAGCTATAAGCCCTTCAGAAGTTCCACCGGGAGGCGAATAACCTCCATCGCCCAGCAAATAAAAAGATTTTTCTATTTTAAGATCTTTGGGATATCCAAAATTTTGAGTGGGTTCGCCTTCACGATATTTAGGCTTATAAGTTGAACACCCGTAAAGGGCTATTGCAGCTAACAAAGTTAGAATTATGTTATTTCTTTTCATAAAAATTTAAAAGACGTATTTTTTTGTAATTTGGCACTTCTCTCTAATCAATATTTTTTAAATGACCGAATTAATTAAAAAGGCAGAAAAGTTTGTATTTGACTTGTTTAAAGAAAAATTACCCGAAACTTTTATATACCACAATTACAATCACACTCTGCGAGTAGTCAAAAGTACTAAAGAATTAATTGAGAATACAAAAACAATTGTTAAAGAGGAAGAGGCTTTGTTATTGGCTGTCTGGCTTCATGACACCGGCTATACTGTAAAATTTAAAGGTCACGAGGAGGAAAGCGTGAAAATTGCAAAAGAGTTTTTAGAAGAAAACAATGTAGATTCTGAAACCATAAACCTTATTACTGATTGTATCCTGGCAACCAAAATTGACTCTACCCCGAAATCAAAATTGGAAGAAATTATCCGCGATGCAGACAGTTCTCACTTAGCCAGGGAATATTTTGAGGAAATTTCCGAATTATTGAGGCAGGAACTTCAGTTACAAAACATAAAAAACTTTACTCCTAACGAATGGCTTGATGAAAATATTAAACTGTTTACCGAAAAACATAAATATTTCACAGATTATGCAGTATTGAACTGGAAGCCTGAAAAAGATAAAAATCTTTCACTTTTAATTGAAAAGAAAAATAACCTGGCGCGAAAAATTAAGAAGGAGGAGAATAAAGCTCAATTAAAAGCTAAGTTCAAAAATGACAATCCTGAAAGAAGTATTCAATCCCTGTTTAGAGTTACCCTTAGAAACCACATAAAATTAAGCGATATCGCCGATACAAAGGCAAACATACTGCTCTCGGTAAACGCGATCATTATTTCCCTTGCTTTGGCCAATATTATTCCCAAACTGGATGCTGTTTCCAACAAGCACTTGTTAATCCCTACTCTTGTTTTAGTGATTTTCAGCGTGGCCTCGATCATCCTGTCCATCATGGCTACAAGGCCAAATGTTACTTCCGGGGAGTTTACAAAAACACAGGTTAAAGAAAGAAAAGTAAATTTACTTTTCTTTGGAAATTTCCATAAAATGCCCTTTGATCAGTTTAAATGGGGGATTAATGAAATTATTAAGGACAAAGATTATGTTTACGAATCTCTAATGCTGGATCTTCATTTATTGGGGAAAGTCCTGCATAGAAAGTACCTGTTGTTAAGGTTGACCTATACTGTTTTTATGGTTGGGATTATTACCTCGGTAATCAGTTTTGTGATCGCTTTTTACTTGCTTAAATAAGCTGCCAGGTCATTGGTATCTATCTCATTTTCGCCAGTAAGCACCTTATTTTGATATATTATATTTACCCTTAAAGCGCGTAAGCCTATTACTCCCTGAACATCTTCCAGCTCTAACAATTCTACCTGGTCACCCAAATAATTCCTTGTTTGCAGGTATTTTACATATTTAAGATATTCTTCTTCATCAGAATTGTGTGCGTATATTATGGCTAATTTCCCTTTCTGGGTAATGCGCTCTTCGGTATCTTTTATAAATGCTTTGTCAATTCGTTTTTTAATAATTTCATATCGGGCATTATAGGTACCATCCACATCAAATTTTTTCTCATCCATGCGGTACCTTATGGAAAGTGTAGCGTTAAATACCAGGATAAGTGAAGAAGCATCCAATTTTATGGGGGTGGTTTTTTGAAGTTGATAAAACCTGTTTTCCATTTCACACATAGTTACAAGTTGCCATAACCTCAAATTGTACAAATAATCCTTGTTAAACGGCCGGTTATAAGTCAGGTCTTCTCCTATATAAATATTATGATCGACCCCATCGGTTTTATAGCGTTCAAAATAATGTGGGTAAATCTTTTGGGCATCTCTCTGTTTTTTATCAAGAACCCGGGCCATAGTCCTGTTTATAATCTGAACGGTTTCATCATAATGTTTCCTGTGATTGTAAATCATCCCAGTATCAGGATTTAATTTAGCCTGATATTCTTCTGCCAGTTTCATTAATTCTTCAGACTTTTTACAAAAATCCTCTATCAATGGATTTACCTCCAGTTTTAATAAATTTAACATCTCTTGTTCACTATCAGTATTTAGACTTTCGTTAACATCTTCTTTAAAGTCCCTGATCTTAATTCGAATCTGATCGTAAATTGGTAGTTCCTCCTGTTGAAAAGCTTCCTCTATAATTTTTTCAATCAAATCCAGCTGTTGTGTCAAATCATACAGTATAGCTGAATTTCGAGCATCAGAAGAACCTACAATATCAATTTGTCCGTATAACGGGTAAACATCCTTAAAGGCAATATCCTTAAATGAAGCGAATCCATCGACATCTATCTCATTGATAAATCGTTTGGCTTCCTTTTCAAATATCCATAAAACGCTGGGGTGAATTGAAGTACATTCACTTTGAATTATCGCTTTTATCCTGTTTTCCAGTTCAGTTTTATTACGCTTTACCGCAGTAACTATATATGGTAGGATATCATCCAGTTTTATGGCGTTTATGCTGTTTAATTCATTTTTCCTAGGCGAAACAAGTTCTAAAACCGCCAATAATTCAATGCCATTTGAAATCGGTGCCAGGATACAACTTTTCACGTGGCTGTTTTTTAAATTTTGTGAAAGCAAATTATAGTTGCTCTTCTTTTCATATTCATCAATATTGGTAATTGAAAAATAATCCTGTTCTATACTTAATCGGTTAAAAGCGGCTTCGCAAATTGCAGCGTTACAATCGTTCTTGGATTCCTTATTCAGGATAAAACTATAGGCATACCGATTATCCATTCGTTCAAAAACACTCTCCTGCTTGTTAAAAAAGGTAATTCCAACCCTCAAATCGGAGATTTTAAAGATAGATTGAAAAATTTCCTGAAACTTCTGAAGCTCTTCCCGAGTTGATGTTTCCTTATGCAAAAGAGTGGTTTTTAATTCTGAAATAGCATCATCTGCAGTAACATCTGTGAGATTTATGATTGTAAAACCTTTAAATATCCAGCTTTTTGGTGGAAACATCTGTTTCCATAACTCTACATCTTCAATATTCTGAATAAGCAAATCTACATCCTGCTCTGATATTTCTTTGGCGCCTTTTCCTGGCTCAATATCTACAAAATCGGCATTAAGGGAAACCCTATAATGTTTTAAAATCCCGTTCTCATTGGGGATATCATAATAAAGCGGACGGGAAAAATCTATATGGTAACCATAATGATGATTTAGTACCAGAATACAGCCGTAAATATAATACATGTCCTCATCCATATTCCGCATGGAAAGTTCAAAATCATCCCCAGCATTAGCCAGAATTGCCTTAAAACGTTTGGATGAGTTAAAGACAAGGTTGTGAAAGGGTATGGAAGCCGCCTTAATTTCATTTTGACTCAAAATGTCCGGAAACAGATCCTGCAGTAAAATATGTATAGCGTCTTTATATTTATTCAGTTCCTCGGGATCTTCTATACCTTCAATAAGTTTCGGAAATGAGGCTACATATTCCAACACATTTTCAATATATTCTTTAGCAATACTGCTTTGTTCATTTACAACCTGTGCTTTGTATTCCTCAATAATTTTATGAAAACTTATCTTGATATCTAAGGGGAAATCCTGCAATTGATTCTTCATACTTTATAATAATAATTGGGCAAAATTACATTTCATAAATGCCATTTCTACTCACGGATGTAAATTTACATCTTTTTATAAACTAAGTACTTGTTTCAAATACCAGTTGCGTATTTTTGCACGAAATTAATCTATTTATGAAATAAGCATATTGCAAATACGTTGATTACAACTATGGACCTATGCGCATTTCATATAACAAACAACAAATAAATAAATACCTATGAAACAGTTTCTAACTGCAATTATTATACTTAGTATTCTTGGTTGTCAAAATGACCCTGAAGGATATTCCATTTCCGGTAAAATTAAAAATGTTGAAAATGGCAAAATGGTCTATTTATCAGAACTGGATAGCAATAACCA
Source organism: Flavobacteriales bacterium (assembly GCA_038241065.1). Taxonomy (GTDB): domain Bacteria; phylum Bacteroidota; class Bacteroidia; order Flavobacteriales; family Flavobacteriaceae; genus Gillisia. The sequence goes on along the minus strand of JBBRGD010000006.1, from coordinate 4,832 downwards.
GCCCGTAAAAATAGATTCGGCGGTTATTAAAGACGAAAAGTTCAATCTGGAGCTTCCCGCAGTAAACCAGTCCAATTTAAATTTTTTAAATATTGAAGGATTGAATGGGAATGTGGTCTTTATTTCTGAAAATGAACAGGTCAATTTTGAAATCTTTAAGGATAGTTTACCTACATCACAAGTGTCCGGAGGCAAGGAAAATAAGGTTTTCTATTATTACTTGGACCATTTGAAAAATTTGAACCATCGCGTTATGAAAATAAGGGCCGATTTGCGGAAAGAGATTACCTCCACCAGGGATTCTTCAAAAATTGCAAAATTGCAAAAAGAAGAAGCAGACCTTCGCAGTGACGATATGACCTTTAAGAAAAAAATAGTCAAGGAAAATCCGGATACCTTTGTTTCTGTTTTGGTTTTAACCGATATGATAAATATGGGAGCCACAACAAGCGAAGTAAATGAGCTTTATGAAAATTTAACTGAAGGTTTAAAACAAACGCCCTTAGCTAAAACTCTTAAAGAAAATCTGGACAAACGCAATACGGTAGAAATAGGAAGCAAAGCTCCTGAATTTTCAGCGCCTAATCCAGAGGGGGAAGTAATAGCCCTGAAGGATATAATGGGAAAAATTACCCTGATTGATTTTTGGGCTGCCTGGTGCAAGCCTTGTAGAGTTGAAAATCCTAATTTGGTTAGGATCTATAACAAATACCACGCACAAGGTTTTAATATTATTGGGGTTTCTTTGGATCGTGAAGGACAAAAAGACAAATGGGTTAAAGCCATTGAAGACGATAAATTAACCTGGTCTCATGTTAGCAATTTGCAATTCTGGCAAGATCCAGTAGCGCAACTTTATGGTGTAAGAGCCATTCCTGCTGCATTTATTATAGATGAAAATGGTGTTATAGTCGCTACAAATTTAAGGGGTGATGCTCTTGAAGCTAAAGTAAAGGAACTATTGGAAAAATAATTCTTTCTCTTATAAAACAAAAAAGCCACGGAAACTAGTATGTTTTTCGTGGCTTTTTTTTGTTTTAATTGATTACTCCTGATTCAGATGAAATCCCACGGTTACTTTTGAGCTAACTTCCAGTTCACCCGGCGCGATAGTTTCCTGTTGACCGGCATCTGAACTGGCTTTCATCATCTCATTCGCCCTGTAAATTGGGGGGAAGTTGCCGGTTTCAATTTCACTGATGCTAAAGGCCCTCCCTATGCTTTGATTTAATGGGGTTGCATATTCTGTGGCTTTCTTTTTGGCATCCAGAACCGCTTTTTTTCTGGCTTCAGTTTTGTGTTTTTCAATTTCCGAAGATTCAAACTGAATTCCATCAATCCTGTTCAGCCCAACTCCCATTAATCCGCTGATTATTTTTTCGTAACTTTTCAGGTCTTCAAGTTTTATTGAAATCGCCTGATTTGCCACATAAGAATAGGTTTTATTGTCATAGTTGTAATTCTTGTTAAGATTAAGATAATCGGTCTGGATATTTTTTTCTGGAATTCCCTGTGCTTTCAAATATTTTATGACCTGATCTACCACCGCATCATTTTTCTTTTTCACCTCTAGGGCATTATCCCCTTCATGTTCAATTCGGGATTTGATAAGGACCTGGTCCGGAATAACCTTTACAATACCTTCCCCGGTTACCGTAACCATAGGTTGTGGGGTTAAAACCTGTTGCGCCTGAATGGCAAGAGTGCTCATTGCAGCAAATAATATTAGAATTGATTTCATAATTTATTGTGTTTTTAATTGATTTATACCAAATATAACAATTAAGATACCAAGCTTATATTTTTCCTGTTTTTTGAAGGATAAATAAAATTAAGATAGGCACGGCTAACAAGATTACCATTAATAAATGCTCCTGAAAAACCCAGGGAGCCAATAAAAGGGTGAGCGTATATCCACCCACAGCCCCACCAAAATGGGCGTCATGTCCAATATTTCCCAATTGACGTTTCATCCCGTAAATAGTATAAAACAAATAGCCAATCCCAAAAACATAGGCCGGAACGGGAATTATGAAGAACAGGCCGAGCATCATATCGGGCCTTAATAAAATAGCAGAATACAAAATTCCCATCACCGCTCCACTGGCTCCTACTGCAGTATATCTATCATCATCTTTATGAAAAAAGTAGCTCAGTAAATTCCCCACAATTAAACTGGCTAGGTAAACCAATAAAAAGCCCAGGGGACCCAAATCGTATAAGACCACATTAGAGAAAAAATACAGGGTAAGCATGTTCACAAATAAATGGGAAGTATCTACATGAAGAAAACCGGAAGTTAAAATTTGGTATTTGGCCCCGCGTTTGATATCGGCAACATTAAATTTATATTTTTCAAAAAACCCAACATCATTAAAACCCTTAAATGAAACGATTACATTTATTGCGATAACAATGATGGTAACCAAGCTTAAATCCCCCATAGATACTTCCTTTTAGTGCCAAATATACCATATATTTGCTGAAATTTTTTGTTGATGGAGTTATTAGTTTTTTGGTTTGTATACCCCTTTTTATGGCTGATTTCCCGGTTGCCCTTTTGGCTTTTCTACAAAATTTCAGACCTAATTTTTATTTTGGTTTATCACATTATTGGGTATCGGAAAAAAATTGTTACCGAAAACCTGGAACTGGTTTTTCCCGAAAAGTCTTCAGAAGAAATAAAAATAATTACACAAAAATTTTACAGGCATATGTGCGATATGTTTTTGGAAATGATCAAAAGTATATCCATTTCCAATAGTCAGCTTAAACAACGTTTTACCTTTACCAACCTCGAAGAAATTGAACACATTCGCAAATTGGATAAAAGCATAATTGTAATGTGCGGGCATTATGCAAGTTATGAATGGGCCAACTCCATACAATTATACGGTATTGATTATAAAGGATTTGGAATCTACAAGAAAATTAAAAACAAGTATTTTGATAAATTAGCAAGAGATATTCGTGCGAGGTTTAATGCTGAACTTATTTCCAGTAGTAAGACTATCGGTACAGTTATACGCAATCAAAGGGAAGGAATACCCGGGATATATTTTATGGTATCCGATCAATCCCCAAAACTGAGCCATTCTAAATTCTGGACAGAATTTATGGGAAGTACTGTTCCTGTTTTTATGGGGGCAGAGAAGCTGGCCTCAAAACTGGATATAGCGGTGGTTTATTTACAGGTAGAGAAGCTAAAACGAGGATATTATCAGGCTACTTTTATCAGGCTTTCCTATAATCCAAAAGAAGAACCTGCTTTTAAAATTACCGGGAGCTTTTTGACCGAATTGGAAAATCAAATAAGAAAGGCCCCTGAATATTACCTTTGGACACATAAAAGATGGAAACACCGGAATGCTCCCATCCCCAAAGATGCCGTAATTTTTAAACGGAATTAAGCTACAATTTCTTTGATCTCTCTTATCATTTTTTGAGCGAGTTTATCTGCTTGCTCCTGGCTTTTTGCCTCGGTATAAATTCTAATAATAGGTTCTGTATTGGATTTTCTAAGGTGAACCCAATTTTCCGAAAAATCTATTTTCACCCCATCAATTGTAGTTATTTGCTCTTTTTTATGATTTTCCTGCACGGTTTTTAAAATAGCATCAACATCCAGATCCGGTGTTAGTTCAATTTTGTTCTTACTCATAAAATAAACCGGATAACTTTCTTTTAATGCAGAAACCGAAGTTTTCTTTTCTGCCAAATATGTCAAAAATAAGGCTACTCCCACAAGGCTGTCCCGACCGTAATGAGCTTCGGGATAAATTATACCGCCGTTTCCCTCACCGCCAATAATAGCATTTGTATCTTTCATAAGTTGCACCACATTCACCTCGCCCACGGCGCTTGCCCAGTATTTTTGTCCGTGACTTTGTGTAAGATCCCGCAAAGCCCTGGAAGATGACAAATTGCTCACGGTATCGCCGGGAGTTTTGCTCAGCACAAAATCGGCACAGGCCACAAGAGTATATTCTTCGCCAAACATCTGCCCTTTTTCGTCTATAAAAGCCAGCCTGTCCACATCCGGATCCACTACAATTCCCAGATCCGCCTTTTCTTCAACTACCAATTTGCAGATATCGCCTAAATGTTCCTTCAATGGTTCCGGATTATGTGGAAATTGGCCATTTGGCTCACAGTATAATTCTACTACCTCCACTCCAAATTTTTTCAATAGCGCCGGAATTACAATTCCACCGGTAGAATTTACAGCATCCACAACCACCTTAAAACCAGCATTCTTGATCGCTTTTATATCTACCAACTTCAGCTTTAAAACTTCCCCAATATGCTTGTCTATATAATCATCAATAGGAATTATTTTTCCCAGATCATCCACTTCGGCAAAATTAAAATCTTCATTCTCAGCATATTCAAGAATCTTCGCCCCTTCTTCCCCATTCAAAAATTCTCCTTTATCGTTGAGCAATTTAAGCGCATTCCATTGCTTCGGATTATGGCTCGCAGTAAGGATAATTCCACCATTAGCTTTTTCCATAGCAACGGCAACCTCCACAGTGGGTGTTGTTGAAAGCCCAACATCAATCACATCAATTCCCAGCCCTACAAGGGTATTCATTACCAATTGCTGAACCATAGCTCCCGAAATTCGGGCATCCCGGCCTATGACCACTTTTAATTTATTGTTTTCATGTTCGTTTTTAAGCCAGGTCCCATAAGCCGCGGCAAACTTCACCGCATCCAACGGGGTTAAATTATCTCCCGGTTTCCCGCCAATTGTACCCCGTATTCCTGAAATTGATTTTATTAAACTCATCTTTTAAAAATTTGTTGATTTGTTGATTTGTTAAATTGTT
>JBBRGD010000005.1:0-16282 GCA_038241065.1 Flavobacteriales bacterium | reverse complement strand
AGGGGGTAATTATTTTAGATGTTGGAATAAAAGTGAATTATAATTAAAGAAATTTTGGAAAAAAATATTTCAATCAATTTTATATTCTAGCCGCATTGTAATAGAGGCGGTTTTCTTTTTATCTTGGGTGTTAAAAGAGCCACTCCAACTGAAATCTTCTCCGCTATTTTGGCCTGTGATCTGGAAAACCCCCATATTCGCATTATTCAGATCCCCCAGGGAACTGCCGCTGTTTTCGGCAATTTTTTCAGCCCTGAGTCTTGCATCTTCAGTAGCTTTGGAGATCATCGCAATTTTTAGATCGGCTAGTTTTGTGTAGTAATATCTTGGTGGTGTGGAATTAAATTGAACCCCACGGTTTAAAAGTTCGGTAATTTCTCGGGATACATTTTCTATTAATTCAACATCTGAAGCTTCAATTTTTACTGATTGTATCAGTTCATAACCTTTAAAAATACTCCCCACAAAATTTCCGTTTTGATATTGGTTTTCCTGTTGTTCTATGGTTTGAACAGAGTTGAATACAAAGTTATCGGATTTGATTCCGTTGTCTATTAAATATTTACGCACTGTTTCCTTATCTGCATTCAAATCTTCATAAGCCTGTTTCAAATCGGGATTCATTCTGCTGAACTGCCCTTCCCATACGATCAAATCTGAGGTAAAATTTTCACTTCCTGAACCTGTTACGGAAATAGTCCCTTTAGGCTGCGCCCTTTCTAAATAGGCATTTCCAAGGAAAAATGAAGCAAATATGATAGCAATTGCTAGAATGATGGTACTGATTATTTTCATGGGATGCTTTGATTTTTAATTAAAGGTATTAAATTCTACAACTGCATTGTCATTATTGGTTCAAATACTTACTTTTGCCTATGCAAGAAAACGTACTTATATTAGATTTTGGTTCCCAGTATACGCAGCTTATCGCAAGGCGTGTAAGAGAGTTGAATATTTACTGCGAGATTCATCCATATAATAAACCCCCAAAAGATCTTTCCGGATTTAAAGCAGTGATCCTTTCGGGAAGCCCATTTTCGGTTCGTGCTGAAAATGCACCACATCCGGATCTCTCAGAGATAAGAGGGAAATTACCGCTTTTGGCAGTGTGTTACGGGGCACAATATTTTGCCCAGTTTCATGGAGGAACTGTAGAAGCTTCGGAAACAAGGGAATACGGCAGGGCAAATTTATCTGACATCAAACCGGCAGAACTTTTGTTTGATGGGATTCCCGATTGTTCGCAAGTCTGGATGAGCCATAGCGACACCATAAAAGAATTACCTGAAAATAGTGTAAGGCTGGCAAGTACATCAGATGTGCTGAATGCTGCCTATAGAATTGAAGGGGAGCAAACCTTCGCTATCCAATTTCATCCGGAAGTATATCATACTGTCGATGGGAAACAAGTGCTGGAAAACTTCCTTGTGAAAATCGCGGGGGTCGCCCAAACTTGGACATCCGAGGCATTTGTGGAAATGACGGTTTCAGAATTAAAGAATAAAATAGGAGACGATAAGGTGGTGCTTGGATTGAGCGGAGGCGTAGATTCCTCTGTGGCCGCTGTTTTGCTTCACAAAGCCATAGGGAAAAATTTATTTTGCATTTTTGTAAATAACGGGTTGCTTCGCAAAGACGAGTTTACCAGCGTTTTGGATCAGTATAAACATATGGGACTGAACGTAAAAGGAGTAGATGCTTCGGCACGCTTCTTGGATGCCCTTGCCGGGCTTAGCGATCCTGAAGAAAAGCGAAAAGCGATCGGGAATGCCTTCATTGAGGTTTTTGATCAGGAAGCGCATTTGATCCAGAATGTAAAATATTTGGCACAAGGGACTATTTATCCGGATGTGATCGAATCGGTTTCTGTAAACGGAGGCCCTTCAGCAACTATAAAATCACACCATAATGTTGGGGGATTACCAGATTTTATGAAATTGAAAGTGGTAGAACCACTTAAAATGATATTTAAAGATGAAGTGCGCAGGGTAGGAGCAGAACTTGGAATAGCCAAGGAATTGTTGGGAAGACATCCCTTTCCCGGACCCGGATTGGCAATACGTATTTTGGGCGATGTCACAGCTGAAAAAGTCCGGACACTTCAGCAAGTTGATGCTATTTTTATCGATGGCCTCAAAGAATGGAATTTATACGATAAAGTTTGGCAGGCAGGAGCGATTTTGTTGCCTGTAGACTCGGTAGGTGTTATGGGTGATGAAAGGACTTACGAAAAAGTAGTTGCTTTGAGAGCAGTAGAATCTACCGATGGAATGACTGCAGATTGGGTGAATTTACCATACGAATTCCTTCAAAAGATATCCAACACAATAATAAATCGTGTAAAAGGCGTTAATAGGGTAGTGTATGATATAAGTTCAAAACCGCCTGCAACCATAGAATGGGAGTAAAATATTTTGAAATGTCGGGATTATTAACCTTGAATTCAACAGAGGTTTAACTGCGAATTGTAAATTACAACGACCATTAAAGAACCAATAAAATCTAACAAATGAAGTATGTGATTGTTATAAGCTTGTTTTTTCAAGTGCTTTCAACAACTGCCTTTAGCCAGGCTTTTAAATATCATACGGTAGCTCCGGAAGAAAATGTCTACCGGATTGCTCAAAAATACGATGTTAGTGTTGAGTCTATCTATAAATATAATCCTGATGCCAAAAACGGAGTTCAGGTAGGCTCAAAACTGGTTATTCCGGTGCAGGGTGAAACATCGGAAACTTCCGGTGAGGCAGCTGTAAGTTTTAAATCACATCGGGTAGAAAAAAAAGAAACCTTGTACAGTTTGTCAAAGCAGTATGATGTTAGTATAGATGAGATCAAAAAATATAACAAACAGCTTTATTCTAAGGAATTACAAAATGGGGAGATCATTCAAATTCCACTATTTGTCAAAAGCGAAACTCAAAGTGCCCAGCCTGTTCAAAAAGCGCAATCTCCCAGATCAACTCAAACGCAATCTCCCAGATCAACTCAAATAAGCAAAACAAGGGAGCACATTATTTTGCCTAAAGAAACTAAATTTGGAATTGCCAGAAAATATGGAATGACTGTTGAGGAATTGCAAGCGTTAAACCCAACGGTGGGTGTTTTGCAACCCGGAATCATGCTTAAGGTTGGAACCGCCGTTTTGGACGATTATGTAATTATCACCGATGATGCTTTTCAATTTTATGAAGTGCAGCCACAGGAAACCTTATACAGCCTAACGCGCAGGTTTCAAGTGGAAGCAGATTCTTTAATAGCTTTAAATCCAGCATTGAAAGATGGATTAAAATGGGGAATGATATTAAAAGTCCCTACAAAAGATGCCAGAGGAAGGACCTTGGAAGAAGGAGCGGAAGTTACATCTGAAGCTGAAGCTTCAGATGTAAAACAAGTTGATCTTAAAACCAATTTAAATAATTTTAACACCAAAAATTTGGTGTTGATGCTTCCCTACAACCTGAGCAAGATTAAAAATGATTCCATTTCGAATTCAAGCGAAATGTTGCAAAATGACAGGGTGATGCGAATTTCCCTGGACTTTTACAGTGGGGCCTTAATGGCGATAGAACGTGCACAGGAATTGGGAATTTCTACCAATTTGAAGGTGTATGATACACAGCAACAACCGGCAAAAGTGGCCTCGATTATCCAATCCAACAATTTCAATAACGTAGATGCAGTTATTGGTCCACTGTTACAGGCAACTTCAGAGGAAGCTGCTGCAAGATTGTCAAATTTAAATATTCCTGTAATTTCGCCTATTTCAAACAGGGAATTGAGAGCAATTCCCAATTTATATCAGGCCCGGCCTAGCGATGACATGTTAAGAGAAGCCATGATCAAATATTTACAGAAAAATTCCCAGGGCAAAAACCTAATTATTGTTGCCGATGGCGCCTCTGGTGCAATTAAAAGCAAATTGATGATTGCCTTGCCTAATGCAAGAACGGTTAACCCTAGCGGAAATAGTATAAGTGAATCCACACTGAGTCCTTCACTGGTAAAAGGCCGCGAGAATTGGGTAATTTTGGAATCAGAAAGTGTGGCTTTACTGAGCAGCGCTACTTCAGCATTAAACAGATTGGCACGAAATAATGATATCGTCTTGTTTACAACAAACAAGAACAGTTCATTTGAAAGTGATGTGCTTTCAAATAATCACTTGGGAAGGTTAAAATTTCATTTTCCTTCAGAATATAAAGAGTTTGATGAGATGGTGAGCGATAGTTTTATCGATTCATATAAAACAAAATACGGGTATGTTCCTAATAAATATACGGTTCGTGGTTATGACCTGACCCTTGATGTTTTACTGCGTTTGGCGGCGATGGGAACCCTTGAAAAATCGGTGGAGGCAAATATTATTACCGAGTATGTTGAAAATAAATTTTTATACAAACATAAGACCAACGGCGGATTTTATAATGATGCGGTATATATTATGCATCTTAATGAAGACCTGAGCCTTAGCGTCGCAAAAGAATAAAATATGACCTCAAAAGTAATTTATCTGGGTGAATTGCGCACTGAATGTGAGCATTTGAAGAGCAGGAGTAAATTCATCACTGATGCTCCCCTTGATAATCAAGGCAAAGCAGAGGCTTTTTCACCAACCGATACAGTTGCAACAGCTTTGGCATCTTGTATGTTAACTACGATGGGGATTAAGGCCAGGGATCTTAAAGTGGATTTGAAAGAATCCTATGCTGAGGTTACCAAGCATATGGAATCCAATCCTCGACGAATTTCAAAAATTGATGTAAATCTATTTCTAAAAGGCAGGTTAAGCGACAAGGAAAAAGCAATTTTGGAAAACATTGCCAGAACTTGTCCGGTGATCCAAAGTATTCACCCTGATATTGAAAAGAACATATCCTTTAATTATAACGGGTAATTGTAACGTTCTTATTATTTACAACTTTATCCAATAAGATTTTATGAAATTATTAGTGCATTAGTGGCTTAAAAGATCGACTTATTAAGTTTAGCCACGAATACACTAATGTTAAAATAAAGTGGATCCTTGACCGGTTTTAATTTTTAAAATAGATTGAGGTACTCAAAATTTCATGAACAGATGTATATTGTCGCATTTATTAAGCTAAAGTTGCTTATTCTTTAATAGTGTTTGGAAAAAGATATATTACAATATTTCATTTTTGGCACTTTAAGTACTGATTCGTCACGGTAATTTTATTGATCAGGAAAAATACCAGATCAATAATTTGCTGCTTCAATCTTAGCGAGTTCAAATTCTGCCATCATTTCACGGACAATTTGGGCTGCGGGTTTTATATCGTGGATAAGTCCTGCAATTTGACCAATTTCGAGTTCGCCATCTTCAATATCGCCTTCAAACATTCCCTTTTTGGCACGTGCACGTCCGAGTAATTTTAATAATTCTTCTGTGTTGGGCCGGGTTTCATAAAGTATCTGGAGTTCTTCAAAAAACTTATTTTTCAAAATTCTAACAGGTGCCAGTTCTTTTAAAGTAAGTATGGTATCGCCTTCGTTTGCCTCGATCACCTTATTTTTGAAATTGATATGAGAAGAAGCCTCATGGCTGGCTACAAACCTCGAGCCTACCTGAACCGCATCGGCGCCCAAAACCATTGCAGCAAGCATTCCACGGCCTGTGGCGATTCCTCCTGCCGCAATAAGCGGGATTTGAAGTTGTTCCTTTACCATTGGAATTAGGGTAAAGGTCGTAGTTTCATCCCGGCCATTGTGGCCACCGGCTTCAAAACCTTCGGCAACAACCGCATCAACCCCTGCTTCCTGAGATTTTAAGGCGAATTTTACACTGCTCACTACGTGGACAACCTTTATTCCGTGTGATTGTAAATGACTAGTCCAGGTTTTGGGATTACCTGCAGAAGTAAACACAATTTTCACATCTTCTTCAATGATTATTTTAATAATTTCGTCGATATCAGGATACAACATCGGGACATTTACGGCAAAGGGCCTGGAGGTTGCTCTTTTGCATTTTTGGATGTGTTCCCTAAGAATCTCAGGATACATAGAACCTGCGCCTATAATCCCCAATCCACCTTCATTGCTTACCGCGCTTGCAAGTTTCCAACCGCTTGCCCATATCATTCCGGCTTGAATTATAGGATATTTTATATTGAAGAGTTGCGTGATTTTATTGGACATGCTTTTATTGTAATTTTTGATGATGAAAGCTTGAGACAGCTAATTCTTAAAAACGACTACAATCTAACTATAATATTAAAAAGACAATTCTCTGGAATGCTTTAATTTTCTTCAGATGAAATAACCCCCGAACCCAATAATTCATCTTCCTTATACCAGGCTACAAACTGACCTTCGGTAATAGCAGACTGCATATTTTTAAAAACTACGTACATCCCGTTTTCGGTTTGGTATAAAGTAGCTTCCTGCAATGGCTGGCGATAGCGAATCCTTGCCAAAACCAATAATTCTTCACCTGCTTTTATTGCGAGATCCCGGCGAACCCAATGCACTTCATTCCCTTTTACAAAAAGGGCTTTTCTATACAGGCCGGGGTGTTCTTTGCCTTGCCCTGTATAAATAATATTAGTATCTACATCGGTCCCTAAAACAAACAATGGTTCAGGCATACCTCCTACTGCAAGTCCTTTGCGTTGGCCAGTAGTAAAGTAATGAGCTCCTTGATGTTTTCCCACCACTTTTCCATCACTCACTTCGTATTTGTATTTTTTTGAAAGATGACTCAATTCCTCATTTTTTGAATTGAAGTCCGAAATTTCAGTCTTATAGATTTCCTTTTCGGCATCAATTTCAACAATAAGGCCTTCTTTGGGCTTTAATTTTTGCTGAAGGAATTCCGGTAAACGAACTTTCCCTATAAAGCAAAGTCCCTGTGAATCTTTTTTATTTGCGGTGATCAAATCCTGCTCAGTAGCTATTTCCCGAACTTCCGGCTTTTGCAATTCCCCAATGGGGAAAAGTGTTTTAGATAATTGTTCCTGTGTGAGCTGACAAAGAAAATAGGATTGATCCTTATTATCATCTTTTCCGGCAAGCAATTGATATGTGGTTTTTCCGTCTTTTTGGATTTCCCCTTTCCGGCAATAATGCCCGGTAGCAACATAATCTGCATCCAAAGTGAGCGCGATCTTCATAAAAACATCAAACTTTATTTCCCGGTTGCATAACACATCTGGATTTGGAGTACGTCCAAGTTCGTATTCCCGGAACATATAATCTACTATGCGTTCTTTGTATTGTTCGCTTAAATCGACAATCTGAAAAGGAATTCCCAGTTTTTCAGCAACCATCATCGCATCGTTGCTATCTTCCAGCCAGGGGCATTCATCGGAAATCGTAACCGAATCATCATGCCAGTTTTTCATAAACAAGCCAATAACCTCATATCCCTGCTGCTGCAGTAAATATGCTGCTACACTTGAATCTACACCACCCGATAAACCAACCACTACTTTTTTCATAATTCTAACTTGCATCAATTTGGCAAAGCTATATCAGTTATAATTGATTTAAACTGTCGCCAAACCGGGTGCAAAATTACGAAATTATATATAAATTTAGGGGTGGAAATACCACCCCTAAATTTATATTTTATCGGATCAAATCTATTTCAGCCTTTTTTGAAAACTATGGTAGTTCTGGAGGAAATTATTGGAGTAAAGGTAAATGTATCAGCATTAAACTGGATTGTGCCAGATAAAGGACTAAATGCTTCTAATTCAGGAATTGGAATAGTAATGCTATAAATACTGGCTTGTTTACTCCATACGCTATTAGTTGGAGTTCCTGCAACACAATTCCCTTCAACCTGAGCGTAGAATACGGAATTGGTAGTTCCATCAGCATTGAAAGTCATAAAAGAATTGGTATTACATTCACTTAAAGTGAAATCAGATTGAGGTATGTTATTTACTTCAACAATAAACCATTTGCCTAGAACAGGATCGGGGGAGGCGTTGTCATCTTCACTGCAGGCTGTTAAAAGTGCAACACTAAAAAATAAAACGAAAAATTTTTTCATAGTCAAAAGTTTAAGGTTGGTTAGTGATTATTTGTATTCATCCAAATTTGTTATTGCTATTCTAATAAAGAGAGTCATAAATAAATATTTAACTTTTGTTTAATCAAAATTAACAAAAGTTAAACAAAATAATCAAGGGTTCTGATTTATCTTTAGGGCAATATAAACTTAAAACTCAAAAAAATGAAATTTATTTCAAACTTAAAAAAAATTGGTTTATTGCTATTCTTATCTTTAGCTACAATTGCGTGCAATGATGATGATGAAGATGTAATCATTGTAGAAACTAATACCATTGCAGATTTTGTCAGTAAAAGCGCTGATTATTCTTCTTTGAATGCTGCACTGGAAGCGGCCAATTTAAAAATTGTTTTGGATGAAAATACAAAATACACTGTGTTTGCTCCCAACAACGCCGCTTTTAACACATTTTTGGCTGCAAACGGATTTGCGAATTTAAGTGAGGTGCCAGTTGATATTTTAACCCAAATACTGTTGAACCATGTTCAGGCAGGGGTTATAAAGGCGGCAGATCTTTCCACCGGATATATTTCAAGTTCGGCAACGGGGGGAGCATCTGATGAAAATTTAAGTATGTATATCAATACTGAGGATGGTGTTAGGATTAATGGAGTGTCATCTGTCACTACTGCCGATATTGAGGTTGATAACGGAGTAATTCACGCTGTAAACTCTGTAATTGGTTTGCCGGATATCACCACATTCGCCCTTGCCGATCCCGACTTTGCAATTCTGGTTTCGGCATTGACTGCAGATGATTCCTTTGATTTTGTAAGCATTTTACAAACTCAATCCAGTCCGGCACCTTTCACCGTTTTCGCTCCTACAAATCAGGCATTTGCGGATTTTTTGACCGAATTCAATTTTGCTTCTTTATCGGAAATACCTATTGATATTCTAGAATCTGTTTTAAGTTACCATGTCGTAACCGAAGCTAATGTTAGAAGTGAAGATATTACAAACGGGATGATCGTAACTACTTTTGAAGGTGGGGAATTCACAATTAATACCGGAACGGGTGTAACAATTACCGATGAAAACGACAGGGAATCCAATGTGATCGCAACCGATGTTCAGGCTACTAACGGAGTAATTCACGTTATAGATACTGTTTTAGTTCCTAATTTGGGAGATTGATTCCTTTAATAATATTGATTATAAAAAAAAGAGCCCGGTAAATTTTTTACCGGGCTCTTTTTTTAACTTAAAATTACTTGTATTTATTTTCCTTTTTTCTTTTGTTGTTCGGCCTGCTCCATCATTTCACTCATTTTTTTGGAAAACTTACTTTGTTTTCGCGGTTTCTTTTTGTTTTCCTGAATTTTTGCGTGGATCTTTTTCTCATCAAGGATAGCGTATTTAATTACGAGCATGATCCCTATGGTAATTAAATTTGAAGTAAAGTAATATAAGGATAATCCACTTGCATAGTTGTTGAAGAAAAACAACATCATAAGAGGAGATAAGTACATTATAAACTTCATATTAGGCATTCCAGGTTGTTGGGTTTGCATGGTTTGACCCGTAGTCATCATCATATAAATAAAGATGGCGATGGAGGCCAATATAGGGAACAAACTTACGTGGTCTCCGTAAAAAGGAATGCTAAAGGGTAATTGGGCTATGGTGTCATAACTTGATAGATCATCTGCCCATAAGAAACCTTTTTGGCGCAATTCAAAAGCACTGGGAAAAAACTGGAACAAGGCATAGAATACGGGAATTTGCATTAAAGCCGGCAAACAACCACTTAAGGGGCTCGCTCCTGCCTTACTTTGCAATTTCATGGTTTCCTGCTGCTTTTTCATTGCATTGTCCTTATACTTTTCATTTATCTCATTTATTTCAGGACGAAGGATCTTCATTTTTGCCTGAGACAGGTAGGATTTATAAGTAACAGGAGAAAGTATGATTCTCACCACAATGGTCATTACAATAATTGCAAGTCCATAACTGGGCAGAATACCCGATAAAAAGCTGAAGAAAGGAATAAAAATATGTTTGTTCATCCATCCAAACAGCCCCCAGCCTAATGGCACAATTTCATCTAAATTACGGTCGTAACTATTTAATATCTTATAATCGGTAGGACCGTAATACCAGTTCATGTTATAGTCTAATTCCCCTGCTTTGAGTTCGAGTGGCAAATTTGTAGCAAATGCCTTGGTGTAAAGCGTGTCTATTTCCTCATCCTGCACCAAATTTCTGGAGGTGAATTTGGCTTTTTCAAACGGGGTATCAGTTAATAGAATTGAGGTGAAAAAGTGTTGTTTGTAAGCAATATAAGTAATATCTACTGCTTCATCTTCAGATAATTCTCCCTGTCCTAAATAATCATCATTGCCATCTTCGTATTCAAAACTAATTTCGGTATAGCGGTTTTCGTAAGAGATACTCTTGGAATGTCGGTAAGCCTTAAGTTTCCAATCCAGGCTAATATCAGCAGAGCTATTGATAATATTGCTCAATCCCTGTGATCGGATGCTGAAATCCATCATATATTCTCCGGGTTTCAACACATAACGGTATTCCAGAAATTCGGTTTCCGAAACCTTTAATTTCATTGAAAGAACCTTATTCTGCCCGCTTTGTGATATGGTGGGTTCAAAATACATATTTTCGGTAGCCAATAACCTTCCATCGGTAGTGGTGAACTTCAAATTTAAGGAGGCATTCCCGTCCTTGATCAAATAAATAGGGATAGAGTCGTAAGATTTAAATTGTGTGAGCCGGGCTGTTGAAATATACCCACCTTTATTGTCTATGCTGAGCTCCAAAACATCGTTTGAAATGGTGGTGGAAGCATTTGTGGCAGATGCCAAGGCTGAGGAATATCCGAAAGCTCCCAACTCTTTTTGTGCATTGGCCAATGCAGTTGAATCCTGAATATTTTCCTGAATATTTTCTTGTACAGGAGCTGTTTTTACAGGAGTTTCTTCAGTTTGTTCAGTAGTTGTTTCCTTTGTGACTTCTGATTGATCAGCTTCAAAGGAATTGTTATACAACATCCAAATTAAGATTGCGCCAATAAGAAAAAATCCTATGAGGGATTGTATGTCAAATTTTTTTTCTTCCATGTTATGAGATAAAAAGCTAATGCGGAAATCCCGCTTTAAAAGGTTTTAATTGTAAGTAAAAAGACCGGCTAATTTTTTTGGGTCAATTTCACATTGTTTTTTTGTTTTGAATAGGTCACAGCCGCTTTTATAAACGAGATGAAAAGAGGATGAGGTTTTGCTACGGTACTTTTATATTCCGGATGGTACTGTACACCTACAAACCAAGGGTGATCCTTCAGTTCTACAATTTCCACCAGGCCGGTTTCCGGGTTTATTCCGGTACTTTTTAAACCAACGTGATCAAGTTCTTCTTTGTATTTATTATTGAATTCGTAACGGTGACGGTGACGTTCCTTTATAATATCAGATTTATAAACTTCTTGTGCCAGAGAACCTTTTGTCAATTTACAAGCCCAGCTACCCAAACGCATAGTCCCTCCCATATGGGTAATATTTTTTTGTTCTTCCATAATATCTATTACGGGGTGCGTAGTGTTGGGATCCATTTCTGTGGAATTGGCATTTTTAAGCTGAAGAACATTTCTTGCAATTTCTATCACTGCCATTTGCATCCCCAAACAAATTCCGAAAAATGGGATTTTGTGCTCACGTGCAAATTGAACGGCATCTATTTTTCCTTCAATCCCGCGTTCGCCAAATCCGGGAGCCACCAATATTCCGTCTAAATTCGAAATTTTATTTTTAATGGTATTTTCATTGATGAATTCAGAGTGAATACTTACAACATTTACCTTTACTTCGTTTTCTGCACCAGCGTGGATAAATGATTCAAAAATAGATTTATATGAATCCCTCAATTCAACATATTTGCCAATCAAACCGATGGTTATTTCATACTTCGGGTTTTTATGACGTTGTAAAAATTGATTCCAATGATCCAAATTTGGTGTGGTATTATCCGAAAGCTGTAATTTTTTAAGTACCACGGTATCCAGACCTTCTTCCAGCATTAAATTGGGAACGTCGTAAATTGTTGAAGCATCTATAGACTGGATAACCGCTTCCTGACGCACATTGCAGAAGATAGCTAATTTCCGGCGGATATCATCAGAGAGTTCGTGCTCAGTCCTGCATACCAGGATGTCGGCCCTAATCCCGCTTTCCATCAAGGTTTTAACGCTGTGTTGGGTTGGTTTTGTTTTGAGCTCCCCGGCAGCAGCGAGATAGGGGACAAGGGTAAGGTGAATAACCAAAGCATTGTCATCTCCCAATTCCCATTTAAGTTGTCTCACCGCCTCTATATATGGCAAGGATTCTATATCCCCGACGGTACCTCCAATTTCTGTGATTACAATATCATAATCTCCGCTTTTGCCTAGCAATTGAATACGTTCTTTAATTTCATTGGTGATATGCGGGACAACCTGTACGGTTTTTCCCAGGAATTCTCCGCGACGTTCTTTTTCAATTACACTTTGGTAGATTCGCCCAGTAGTTACATTGTTGGCCTGAGAAGTAGTTACATTTAAAAAACGTTCATAATGCCCCAGATCCAGATCGGTTTCCGCGCCATCTTCAGTCACATAGCATTCCCCATGTTCATATGGATTGAGTGTTCCCGGATCTACATTGATATAAGGATCTAATTTCTGAATAGTAATTTTAAACCCACGGGCTTGTAATAATTTTGCTAATGAAGCAGCTATAATTCCCTTTCCCAGGGAAGAAGAAACCCCTCCGGTAACAAAAATATACTTGGTTTCGGCCATTTTAAATGTGTTTTTTTGTGTTGTATTATTCAGGGCGCTAAATTACAAAGAAGAATACAAAAAAGACCTCAATTTCAAACCTAATATTTTGACCTTTAAAAGATTGAAAATCGCAACCGAAACCGCTAATATTTAGGGTATTTTGTCCTGATAGTACGCAAGATATGTTCTATACCATTTAACTTTAATTCTGTGACCTGCTTTAATTGGTCACCGAGTTTACCTTGTGGAAAGCCTTTTTGCTGGAACCAGATAAGGTAATGTTCAGGAATTTCAGACAGGTACCGATCTTTGTATTTCCCAAAATACATTTTGGCATGCGCCAATTCGATAAGTGCCTTATGGTCCGGTTTAATTTCCATTTAACAAAGTTAGAACAATCTATAAAAGGAATCTATTTTATTGTTGAAGGTTCTCAAAAAATAAAAAATCAGGGATTTTAAATATAAGCCTAACGCGAGAAAATGTCAGTTGTGTTTTCTGGTTTGAAATGATTAATTTTGAACAACAAATTCATTAGATGAAATATCAATATCAACTTAGACTCACCCCGAAATCCGCGGCAAGGAAGGAATTGTTGTGGAGAGAAGTTTCCGCGCATTCCGGCATCCCGGTTTCAGATATTTCTCATGTTGAAGTTTTAAAACGCTCCATAGATGCCCGCCAAAAAGCTGTCAAAATAAATTTGAAGCTGGACGTTTATGTCAATGAAGAATTTTTAGATGAACCATTGAGTTTGCCAGATTATTCAAATATTTCCAATAGGGAAGAAGTTTACATTATTGGCGCGGGCCCGGCAGGTTTATTTGCCGCGTTGCGATGTATCGAATTGGGTAAAAAGCCAATAGTAATTGAACGTGGTAAAGATGTAAGAAGCCGGAGGCGCGATCTTAAAGCGCTTAATATGGAACATATTGTAAACGAAGATTCCAATTATTGTTTTGGGGAAGGCGGTGCGGGTACATTCAGCGATGGCAAGTTATATACAAGGTCGAAAAAGCGGGGTGATGTCAACAGGATCTTAAACTTATTTGTGGGATTCGGTGCCACCAAAGAAATTCTGATCGATGCCCATCCTCATATAGGGACCAACAAGCTTCCTGCAATAATCACCAAAATGAGGGAGAAAATAATGGAACTTGGTGGAGAAGTACTTTTTGAAACCCGGGTTACCGATCTAATAATTAAAAATAACCAAATAGCCGGGATTCAAACTCAGAAAGGAGAACAGTTCAACGCAAAAAACGTGATTCTGGCCACAGGTCATTCTGCACGTGATATTTTTGAGTTATTGGACCGAAAGGGAATAAAAATTGAAGCAAAGCCCTTCGCTTTGGGTGTCCGGGTAGAGCATCCTCAGCAACTTATAGATAAAATTCAGTATAAATGTGATGACAGGGGAGAATATTTACCCCCATCTCCATATAGCATCGTAAAACAAATTAATGGCAGGGGAATGTATTCGTTTTGTATGTGTCCCGGAGGAGTTATTGCTCCCTGCGCCACTAGTCCGGGCGAAGTGGTTACTAATGGTTGGTCACCCAGCAAGCGGGACCAACCAACTGCAAATTCAGGAATAGTTATCGAGCTGCGGATGGCCGATTTTGCCGCATTTGGAAATTCAGCTTTGGCAGGTATGCAGTTTCAAAAGAGTATTGAGCAAACCGCTTGGGTACTTGGAGGTAAAACCCAACGGGTACCGGCACAAAGGTTGGTGGATTTTGTTGAGGGAAAAATATCTCAAGATTTACCCATAACATCATATAAACCAGGTGTTACTTCAGCAGATTTAAGAGAAATTTTTCCGAAATTTATACACAAAACTCTTCAGGAGGGATTTAAAGAATTCGGCAAGTCTATGAATGGGTATTTGACCAACGAAGCAATAGTGCACGCACCGGAATCAAGAACTTCCTCCCCAGTGAGAATTCCAAGGGATTCCAAAACCTTAGAGCATGTTCAAATTAAAGGTTTATTTCCGTGTGGAGAAGGAGCAGGTTATGCAGGAGGAATTATTTCAGCAGCTATAGATGGTGAAAAATGTATGGAAAGCTGTGTTTCTTTAATGAATTGAAGTTAGAAAGAAATGGAGTTCAGAAATTGATGATTTGTATTTTTTGAATTTTTTTAAACAAAAAAAAAGCCTTACACATTGTGTAAGGCCCAAACTTTCATAAGTATAGTAACTATATAAACAAAGCTTATGCTTGTCTTACGTTTACTGCATTTAATCCTTTTCTTCCTTCTTCAAGGTCAAACGTTACTTCGTCATTTTCTCTAATTTCGTCTACAAGACCATTAGCATGTACAAAGTATTCTTTGTTTGATTCTTCGTCGGTAATAAATCCAAATCCTTTAGAGTCGTTAAAAAATTTGAAAGTTCCTCTTTTAATTATATATAAATTTAATTTCGACAAATATAGGGTTTTATAATTACTTTGCAACATTATCATTATTTTTTTTAAATATTCTTGTTCTAAACTTTCAATTATGTGGTGGAGTGGTAGTTAAGCACTAAATAATCGTTATTCCAGTAACCTTTACTTAAATTTTGGTTTTTGTTTTTTGTACTTGGTTGATGCCATTAAATTTTTGCAACTAAAGCCTTTTACACAAAAATCATTGTTTGTTAAAAATCAAAAATTAAATATGAATTTAAATAAAATAAAATATTGGATTCTTATAGTTGAATGAAAATTGAATTTGCCAATGTTAAAATATATCCAATCCCAGTATTTTATATGAAACATAGAACGATATTTGCTGAGGTTAATTGATAATTCGCATAAATTATTTTAAACCTTAAAAAGTCCTGAATTCCATTGAAAGTTAATCCCTCTATTAAAACACTTCATACTTTTTTAAGTATTATATTAATTGGTAGTTTCTTTATTTTTTCCTGCAATAGGAAATCAAAGAATACCGATTTAAACAATAAGGAGAATAAATCATCAGAGGATAGTATTAATCAACCAAAGAAAGAGATTAAGGTCCCAAAAATGATAGTGTATTTTAGAATGGATTCCATTGCAAACACTTCACAAATTGATAGTTTTCAGAACAAATACAACCAAGAGGAAAAGAAAATTATTTTTGCCCTTAACAGGATTGATTATGGCAGGTTATTAGTTGGTTCTAAATTAATTATTCCAGATACTTTGGTAATGGATTTAATAAAATATTCTCCATTCCCCGCAAATCTTGAAATCCTCGATTCCATTCCTAAAACAGTTTTGATTGCCCAGCGCATTCAGGGATTTGCCCTTTATGAAAACGGCAAACTTATAAAATGGGGCCCGGTAAGTTCTGGGAAGAGATCAACTCCAACTCCCAATGGGCTTCATTATGCCAATTACAAGGCAAAACTAAAAATTAGCACGGTGGATGATGCGTGGGAAATGCCTTATTATTTCAATTTTATGAATTTTGATGGTGTTGGAATTCACGAA
>JBBRGD010000004.1:0-19580 GCA_038241065.1 Flavobacteriales bacterium | reverse complement strand
TTTATGCCTTGAATCTTTTTAAAGAAGATAAATGCATTTTTTATTTATTGAATGCATTTCAACTATATCATTCCATCACAGAAAGCTTGATATTACCTGAACCCGGGGAACCAGAATATGAAAAAGCAAGGGAAGAATCCGAGATTGGCCTAGAAAAATTTATTGATGGAATTGTTATGAAATCTGATAATCCAAATCATCGCTTTGAGATGATTTCAACCTATAATTCTGTATTGGATGCTATAAAGGAAGTGGTAAATAAAAAGGATATCTCACTTATTATAATGGGAACCAAGGGAAAAACTAATGCTGCAAACACAATATTTGGAAGCAATGCGGTAAATATAATGGAAAAAATACAATATTGTCCGGTTTTAGTAGTGCCGGAAGAGGCAGTATTTTTGAAAGAAAAGAAAAGGGAAATTATTTTTGCTACAGATTTTAAAACCGATTATAATTACAAGGAACTCCAATCTCTAATAAGTATCGCCAAACGTATTGAGGCACCTGTTAGAATACTTCACATTTTGGAAAATGAAAGGTTAACGCCCAAACAGGAAGAAAATAAGGATGCCTTAAGCGGATATTTAAAGGAAGTTGTATCTACTTTTCACACCTTAACCCATATAAAAGTGGGCGCAGGAGTTCATTCATTTATTGAAAGCCGGGGAAGTGAGATGCTTGCTATTATCCATAAAAAACACAATATTTTAAACAGTATTTTTTCAAAATCCCTGGTACATGAAGTGGGATACAAACCAAAGGTGCCAATTCTTACAATGCATGAGTTAGATAATTAAGACTGGGAATACATCATTTTTGAAAGGATTAAGGCGTTTAATTCTGAAACTCTCAACTTTTGACTATTCAATTTTAAAAAATATTATATATCCTAATTCGGTTTTTAGTTAGCCCTTCTTCAATGAAAAATTCAGAATTACATATTATAAAGGCATCGGGGGAAAAGGTGAAATTTTCTATAGAAAAAGTGGCGAATTCCCTTAGAAAAGCCGGTGCGGATGAACAAGAGATCCAGGAAATTTTAGAACAGTTAAAAGAGGAACTTTACGAAGGGATCTCCACCAAAATAATTTACAACAGGGCTTTTAATTTATTAAAGAAAAAAAACAGCTTATCTGCCTCAAAATACAAATTAAAAAAAGCTATTTATGAATTAGGGCCAACGGGATTTCCATTTGAACGCTTTATTGCAGCTATTTTAAAAAACAGTGAATATAAGGTTGAGGTAGGAAAAATTCTCCAGGGAAATTGTGTGACTCATGAGATTGATGTTATTGCCAAAAAAGATAATAAAACAATTTGGATAGAATGTAAATTTCACAACCAAGAAGGCCAAAATTGCAATGTAAAAACACCTCTGTACGTACATTCCCGTTTTAGGGATATTGAAAATTTCAATAAAACAAAAAATCAAAATCCACAGCCTTTCATTGAAGGATGGCTGGTCACGAACACTCGTTTCACAACCGAAGCCCTTAAATATGGGAAATGTGCAGATCTTTATTTGCTCAGTTGGGATTATCCCAATAAAAATGGGCTAAAAGACCGGATTGATCGAACAGGTTTATATCCAATTACGGTTTCTACCCTGCTCACTGCGCGGGAAAAACAATTTTTATTAAGTAGGGATGTGGTATTGTGCAGGGAATTGATAAAAGACAATTTTTATCTGGATCATTTGGAGATTTCAGAGTCCCGGAAAACCCGGATTTTAAATGAAATGGAAATGATTTGTCATTCTTACAATAAATAAAATTTTTATGGGCGTCAAGATCAAAGTGCATTTTTTTGGTGCAGCCGGGACAGTAACAGGTTCCAAATTCCTTTTGGAAACCCCTAAACTCAATATACTTATAGATTGCGGAATGTTTCAGGGCCTTAAAGAGCTTAGGTTATTGAACTGGGCGCCGCTCCCATTTTCTCCGGATAAAATTGATGTCGTGCTGCTTACCCATGGACATCTGGACCACTGCGGATATTTACCCAGATTGGTTAAACAGGGATTTTACAATTCCATTTTTGGGACTGCTCCTACCCTCGCAATTGCATCAGTAATTTTATTGGACAGCGATAAAATTCATGAAGAAGATGCAGAACGGGCGAATAAGGAAGAATATACTATCCACAAGCCCGCTTTACCTTTATATTCCGTGGATGATGCCGAAAAAACAATAGAGCTATTCAAGCCTATTGAGCCTAATATCTGGACGAACCTTTCTCCTGAAATTAAATACCGGTTTCAAAAAAATGCACATATTATTGGCGCGACTTTTATAGAAATGGAAATCTATGGGAAAAAAGATCTTTGGCCAATATCTTCCGGTAAAGGCCAAAATCGATGACATTCAAAGCCTTTCAGCTCATGCCGATCAAAAAGGGCTCATAGATTGGGTGAGCGACATAAAGAATATTCCCGAAAAAGTTTTTATAATTCACGGAGAGAAAATAGCTTCAGATGCGTTACGTCTTAAAATTAAAGATATTTACAACTGGCAGGTTCACATACCCCAATTGAATGAAACAATAAGTATCCAGCTCTAACCTATTCTATAATAAATCAGTATGAATTTTGAATACCTAAAATGATCAAATTACAGTAACCATCCGTTTTATTTGATATATTAAGTTGGCAACTTTTACATTGAAACATTTTTTTAAATCAACCCATTTATTGTTTAAAACTGTCATAATTGCAGAATTTTGCGCCATCATGGCGCATGGCTTAATTCTGATTTTGAGTTATTAAAATTTATTTAGATCGATTTAATATCGAATAAATATATCCCAGTCCAGTATGGGGATAAGGAGCTCTATGCCCCTTTAAATTGTGGTGTAACCTCTTAACGCATCTATAGTAAGCAGTTATTTTGAATTTTTTTTTTTGAGAGCGCATTCGTAATTCCTCCTTTCATTTTTTAACCGGTCACACCCATGTATATTTTAGATTTTACTACATGTTTTTTATTATCTTTATAAAACCCCGGGATAGCAAGGTCTTTGCAGGTACCTCTGTAAATAAGAAATTCGGATAACATCCGATTGGAATTTAAATTAATCAAAAATTAAGTAATGAGAGTATTAGTAATTGGAGCAGGTAATATGGGGTTAACCTATGCTGAAGGCATGTCTAAATCGAGCCTTTTGAACCGGCATAATTTGATGATCTATGATAAATCCCCGGAACTGATCGCTTCATTGAGTAAAATTCCACATTTTGATGTTTATAATAAACTGGAAGATTGTTTGCCTCAGGCAGATGTAGTATTTCTCGCGGTAAAACCTTATCACTGTGAATTTTTATTTGAAGAGATGAAGCAAATGGTTAATAATGGTCAAATTATGGTATCTATAATGGCCGGGGTTACTATCCAAAAAATTCAGGATAATTTGGGTATTCAAAAAGTAATTCGCGCAATGCCTAACCTTCCTGCCCAGGTTGGGAAAGGGGTTACCTCCTATACCGAATCTGAGGAAGTTTCACGTGTTGAACTTTTAATGATTAGAAACCTGTTAGATACTACAGGAGAGTCAATAAGGGTAAAAAACGAAAAATTTATTGATGCTTCTACCGGGATATCCGGAAGCGGTCCTGCCTATGTATTTTACTTTATGCAGGCTATGCTGGAAGCAGCCTTAAAAATGGGCTTTTCAAAAAATGACTCAAAAGTTTTAGTCAGTCAAACTTTTGAAGGGGCGGTGGAATTATTTAACCAATCTGATCTTTCTCCCGATAGCTGGATGAAACGTGTGGCTTCAAAAGGTGGGACAACCCGTGCTGCCCTAGATTCAATGGAAGACAACAATGTAAAAGAACTCATTAAAGAAGCTGCTTATGCCGCTTTTGACAGAGCAGTGGAACTCGGAAAAGAAGAGTAAATAGAAAGCTATTTTTAAAACAAATAAAATGGATAAAAAGAAAATAGTTGTAAAAGTTGGAACAAATGTAATAACCAACAAAGACAACAGGATTTTAGTACCTGTTTTAAAACATCTCGTAGAACAAATTGCCACTTTATATGAAGATGATATTATGGTGGTGTTGGTTTCTTCCGGTTCTGCAATTGCAGGAATGGAAGTTTTGGGAGATATAAGCATCCAAGATGAATCCAAACGAAGGCAAGTATATTCATCTGTAGGACAACCAAGGATGATGCGCCATTATTATAGCATTTTCCACGATTATGGAATGCGCTGTGGACAGGTGCTGGCAACAAAACGGGATTTTAGCCCAGGGATACACAGGGAAAATATGATTAACTGTTATGAATCATTATTATCTGAAGGAATTATTCCTATTGCCAATGAAGATGATGCCGTTTCTGTAACTTTATCAATGTTCTCTGACAACGACGAACTGGCAAGCCTGGTAGCCGAATTAATTAATGCAGACGCTTTGATTATTCTCAGTGATACCGAAGGACTTTTTACAGGTCACCCAAATGATGAGAAATCAAAAAAACTCAATAAAGTACAAATTGACCAAGATGTAGAGAAATATGTTCAGGAATCTGAAAAAGGTGAAGGTGAAGGCCGTGGAGGAATGGAATCTAAAATAAAGATTGCAAAGGAAACTGCCGCCAAAAACATCCCTACTTACATCGCGAACGGTAAAAGAAGGAATGTAATATTAGATATTCTGGCCGGAAAATCTGTTGGAACCAAGTTTACGATTTAATTGAGAATTACTTATAGAAAATTAAAAGAACGAACAAATGAAGTTGATAGACACCAAAACCAAGAACAACGTTTTAAAATCCATGATGAATATTCTGGATAAAAGACGTAAGGAAATTATTAAGGAAAATATAAAAGATCTTAAAGCTTTCGGGGAATCTGAAGGAGCGATGTACGACCGTCTTATCTTAAACGATAAGAAAGTTGACGGAATGATACAATCGGTTAAAGAAGTAATGGAACAGGAAGATCCGGTTGGGAAAACAATCTCACACTTGACTTTGGAAAGCGGATTGGATATCACCAATAAAACCGCCCCATTTGGCACCATCATGATTATTTATGAATCAAGGCCGGATGTTACAATAGAAGCTGCTGTTTTGGCTTTTAAAGCCAATAGTAAAATTCTTTTAAAAGGAGGAAAAGAAGCCAACCATAGCAATAAGATTCTAGAAGAATGCTGGCATGAAGCCTTAAAAGAAAACAGGTTGGAAACCGATTGGATTCGCCTGATGAATATGAACCGTACTGAAACCCAAGACTTCCTGAAAAATCCACCCGAAGAACTGGATTTAATTGTGCCTCGCGGAGGAGAAAAGTTAATTGGGTTTGTTAAAGAAAATGCTACTTGTGCCGTATTAATCAGCGGCCGGGGAAACAACTTCCTTTATGTTTCGAAAAATGCCGATTTTGATATTGCGAAAAAAGTGATCTTAAATGCCAAAACCGAAAAAATCTCAGGTTGCAATGCGCTGGACAAGGTTTTAGTAGATAAAAATATTCCCGATTACGAAAATAAATTAAGGGATTTGCAAAATATGCTGAAAGAGCATGAGGTGGAAATTCTGGTTGATGATGAAGTTAAGAAAGTGCTTAAAAATGAATCTTTAATTCCGGGAGAAGATACTTGGCGTGAAGAGTTTCTCGCTATGAAAATAGTAGTTGGAGCAGTTGAAGAGCTTGATGAAGCCATGAATAAGATCAATCAATATTCAGGAGGTCACTCCGCAGTAATAATCACAAAGGATAAAGTTGAAGCTTTAAAATTTATGGAGCAGGTAGATTGTGCGGCCGTATATCAAAATGCTTCAACCCGCTTTACCGATGGCGGACAAATGGGAGTAGGCGCTGAATTGGCCATAAGTACCGATAAGCTTCACCACCGTGGACCTTTAGGGCTTAAACAACTGGTTACCAATAAATATTATGTATTTGGTGAAGGACATATCAGGGAATAATTTCTCTTAAATTCCATAACTTTGAAAGGTGACGTAAACAGTCACCTTTTTGGTTTTCTAAAATTATTGAAAATTGAAAATCTATAAGACAACTATTAAAAAGTAATAACAGGTTATTTGTAACAACCTAATGCATTTCCAGTCATATAAACAAACATCCCTGAAAGAATGAAAAAGTTAATTTATTCCCTTGCGCTTTTAACCGCCTTACATAGTTGCAAAACTACTCAAACACAGGAATCTTTAAGGCCTGATCCGGTAGTTGTAAACATGAATTTAGTCAATATCGATAATGACAAGGTGAAAATCACCGTGGATCCCGGAAAATTCATTCAAAATCAAACCACTTTCCATATTCCAGAAACAGTCCCCGGCACCTATTCCATAGATAAATACGGAGAGTTTATTGAAAATTTCAAGGCTTTTGATTATTTAGGAGCTGAATTGTTGGTTACCAAAACCGATCAAAATTCCTGGTTGATCGATGATGCTAAAAAACTGGATAAAATCACTTACTGGGTAAACGATTCTTTTGATATAGAAGGGGAAAAAGGCATATTCTCACCAGCGGGAACCAATATTGAAAAGGATAAAAATTTCATGCTCAACCTTCATGGATTCATAGGTTATTTTGATAATCTTAAAGAACAACCATATCACCTGTTTATTAACCGACCTAAAAACCTGATATCTGGCACTTCAATGCCTTTAAGCGGAAGTCTGCCCTCAACAGGACAGGTTGATGCAATCACAGATGTATTCAAAGTTCCCAGGTATTTTGAGGTAACAGACAACCCTATAATGTATGCGGCTTCAGACACTACCCATATTAATATTGATGGAATGAATGTATTGCTCAATGTATATTCTCCAAACAAGGTTTATACCTCAAAAAGTATTAAAGCGGGAGTTAAAGAAATGATCACTGCTCAAAAACAATTTTTAGGTGAAATTGACAATACTTCCAATTATTCTATTCTGCTTTACCTGGCCAGTCCGGAGGAAATGGATGCCCGGGGTTTTGGAGCTTTAGAACATCATACGTCAACAGTAGTTGTACTACCCGAAACTATGCCTTTGTCAGAATTAAACCAGACGATAACAGATGTGGTTTCCCATGAATTCTTCCATATTTTAACCCCGTTGAGTGTACATTCAAAGGAGATCCATTATTTTGATTACAACAATCCGAAGATGTCAAAACATCTTTGGATGTATGAAGGAGTTACCGAATATTTCGCCAATTTATTCCAGGTTAACCAGGACTTGATAAACAATGATGAATTTTATAAAAGAATGGCTTCCAAAATTGAAGATTCGAAAAATTTCAACGACACTATTCCCTTTACAGTAATGAGCGAAAACATTTTGGAAGATTCTTATAAAGATGACTATTACAATGTTTATCTGAAAGGAGCCTTAATTGGGATGGCACTTGATATCAAACTTAGGGAGTTGAGCGATGGAGAAACCGGGATTTTGAATTTAATGAAAAAATTAAGTGAAAAATATGGCAAAGACAAGCCTTTTGAAGATGATGAATTAATACCAACCATAGTTAATCTCAGTTACCCTGAAATTCAAGTATTTTTTGATAAGTATGTAACCGGCAGCACTCCAATTCCCTATGATCAGTTTTTAGAAAAAGTAGGAGTAGAAATGACAGAAACCGATATTGAAACTTCATACTTTTTCAATGGACAGGTTCCATATATAGACGGTGATCCGGCAACAAATAACCTTTTCTTCAGAGAAAATATAACTTTAAATTCATTTCTGGACCAATTGGGCGTTCATAATGCAGATGTTATAAAATCTGTGAACAACACCAATTACTCTATTGAAAATGTATACGACCTCATCATGGAATCTCAATCCTGGGAAGTTGGTGAGGATATCACAATTGTTGTGGATCGGGAAAATGAAGAAGTTAAACTTACAGGCAAAATCACACTACCTAAAGATAAATTGATGCTTTTAAAGGAAATGGAACTTCCCGATGATAATGCGAAAGTAAAATTGAGAAAGGCCTGGTTAAAAATTTAAACAGTTTTAATTTGAAATGAAAAGACCGGTATTTATTGAATTACCGGTCTTTTTTTATAATAATTTTTAACTCTCTATAACCGATTTAATTTCTGATTGCATATTTTTGAATCCTATGTCTTTAAAGATTAATTTAATCGGAATCCAAGAAATTTATTTGTTCTAAAATTAAAATCCTCTTTGTACCTTGTTTAGCTCAAATATACGTCGTGCTGAAAAATTAATTTATGGACATTCCTATTCTTAAAGACATCGTTATAATTTTAGGTTTATCAATTTTCATTATTTTGCTATTTCAAAAAATAAAAGTGCCCTCACTTTTAGGATTTCTAATTGCGGGAATTATAGCGGGTCCTCATGCATTCAATTTAATAAGCTCCCAACATGATGTAGAATTGCTCTCGGAAATAGGTATTATTTTTCTGCTATTTATTATTGGAATAGAATTGTCTCTAAAGGGTCTGGCCTCAATTAAAAAAACCATTTTATTTGGCGGGGGAATGCAAGTAGGCGGAACCATTTTATTTACTGTTTTAATCGCAAATTTTATAGGTTTACCGCTTAATACAGCAATTTTTTTAGGCTTCCTTTTTTCCTTAAGCAGTACCGCTATAGTTTTGAAATTATTGCAGGAAAAAGGTGAGGTTGCCTCTCCACATGGGCGAATGGCAGTAGCTATACTTATTTTCCAGGATCTGGTGGTAGTACCAATGATGCTGTTTACTCCTTTACTCGCAGGACAATCGGATAATATTTGGGAAACTCTGGGAATCCTTCTTATAAAAATTTTGGCTGTTGGAATTGTTATTTTTTTACTGGCAATGTATGTTGTTCCAAGAGTTTTTAAAATGGTTGTTAGAACCAAAAACAGGGAACTTTTCATTTTAACTACTATTGTATTTTGTTTTTCAGTGGCTTGGCTCACTTCTTCAGTAGGACTCTCATTGGCTTTAGGTGCTTTTTTTGCAGGATTGATCATTTCAGAATCTGATTATAGTCATCATGCGACCGCCAATGTTTTGCCGTTCAGGGAAATATTTGTCAGTTTCTTTTTTATCTCGGTTGGTTCCCTGTTAAATTTAAATTTCTTTTTTAATAATGTTTTATTAATTCTACTCCTGGTCATTGGCGTAATTCTTTTAAAAATGTTAGTTATTCTGGTTACTGTTTTTACACTCCGATATCCGCCCCGGGTTATTTTTATGACGGTTTTTGCATTATTCCAGGTTGGGGAATTCTCTTTATTGCTGTCAACTGTAGGTGTAGAAAACGGAATATTGCCTGAGAATATTTATCAGTACTTTCTGGCCATATCAATAATCACTATGGGACTTACCCCGTTTTTAATGAATTATGCAGGCCAAATCACTTATTTTCTTTTAAAAATACCAATCCCTGCACCTGTAAGGGACAGGCTGAACAATTTAAAAAAAACAACTAATAACGAATATAAGTCTACAGAAGAATTAAAAGACCATTTAGTAATTATTGGTTATGGGATAAACGGAAAAAACATATCAAAGGCAGCTAAAAGCGCAAATATTCCTTATGTGGTAATAGATTTGGATCCGGAATCTTTCCATAATGCAAAAAATGCTCTGGAGCCTATTGTTTACGGAGATGCTTCAAATCCTGTGATCCTAAAACATGTGCATATTCAGGAAGCCCGTGTTGTGGTTATCGCTATTTCTGATCCAGATGTTACAAAGAAAATTATTAATGAGATCCGTTCCTTCACAGAAACCGCATTTATTATTGTAAGAACCCGGTATGTAAAGGAAATAGAAGAAAATATACGTATGGGTGCAGATGAGGTTATTCCCGAAGAGTTTGAAACTTCTATTGAAATTTTCAGTAGGGTATTGAGAAAATATCTGATACCTCATGATGAAATTCAGGCCTTTATCAATAATATTCGCTCTTCAGATTATGAAATGCTTACCGCGCTTAAAAAAGGACCACACTCCCCTTCATATCAGCATTTACATATACCTAATAAGGAAATTGTAACCCTAAGTGTTAAACAGGGTTCAAATTCGGTCGTAGAAAAAACTATACAGGAATCTGGAATAGGCAAAAATTATGGGGTTACGGTATTGGCAATTAAAAGAAATAATCATTATTTAACAGATATTTACCCGGATACTGTTATAAAACAAGGAGATATGTTGTACTTGTTTGGAAATCCAACAAAAATAAATGATCTTAATAAGATGATTTCGCTTTAAACAGGCTGATATATTATCATTTTTTTTATAACTTTAATTGTCAAGCACGCTTCTTTAAAATAGAAGCGATGTAAAAAACTAACCATTTAAATTCAAACTCATGAAACTAAAATTAGTAACATTTTTTGCTGTAATTGCTCTGTTGTTTACAGCCTGTGGAGAAAGCACCACTGCAGTGGAATCCGGAACCTATCAAGGAACCGTAAAGAAAATAAATGTTGAAAAAACTGAAATTTATGTGACCACTGCAGATGATAAGACTTTGGAACTCTATTTTACCGACCAAACTTCCTTAACAAGAAATGGCGAAACAGTTGAATTTTCTGAACTTATTGAAGGTCAAAAAGTTGAAGTTGAAGTTGAAAAAGTTGGAAAACGATTAAATCCAGTTTCAGTAAGCATATTGGAATAAACATGGAGCAATTACCAGATTTTTGGCGAACAGAGGTGTATCATCCCCTGTTCGCTCATTTTCCTATAGCTTTATTGCTTATGGGGACTTTTTTTAAAATTTTCGCATTATGGGGAAAAGGTAAATTCCTAGCTTCCCCCGGAACTATTTTATTGGCGACAGGAACAATTGGCGGATGGATAACCATTTATACAGGGAATCTCGCCGATGGAATTGTGGCGCGAACTCTATGTGATCCAACCGTTTTAAAAGACCATGAAAATGCCGGTTATATCATGGTTTGGTTATTTACCGGTGCCCTTTTAATTGATCTTTTATACCTACTGGACCTTGTGACGTTAAAAAAACGATTGGACAATTTTTTGGTAGTACTTATTTTAGTAACAGGCTCCGTATATTTGGCTTATGTTGGACATTTGGGAGCTACATTGGTATATCAGCAAGCCGCCGGGGTTCACATCCCTTCAGAAAACTGTGCAGAATTCAATTAGAAAACATCCTTTAAAACCATTTCCTCCCGACGAAATTTTCTCTTCTCTCTATTCTCTTCTCTCTATTCTCTTCTCTATTTTCTGTTCTCTCTATTCTCTTCTCTCTATTCTCTTCTCTATATTCTCTTCTCTATATTCTTTTGCACATTTGCCTAATTAATCCTATTTTTCAGTATTAAAACTCAACATCTCCAAAATTTTTCTAAATGAAACACTTTTCCTTTCTTCTCATTTTTATTTTCTCTTTTTCAGCGATGGCTCAAAAAATTGAACTGCCTGTAGATACTATGGTTATTACTGGTCACTCCGTGAACATCAAAGGAATCAACATCAGTTATACAGCCCAGACAGGCACTCAACCGGTTTGGAACAAAGCAGGTATTCCAGTGGCAAGTTTGTTTTATACTTATTATAAAAGAAGTGATATAAAAAATAACGAAAATCGCCCATTAGTGATCTCGTTTAACGGGGGCCCTGGCTCTGCTTCAGTTTGGATGCATATTGCCTATACCGGCCCGAGAATTTTAAAAATCGACAATGAAGGTTTCCCTGTACAACCTTATGGAATTAAGGAAAATACTTACTCAATTTTGGATATGGCCGATATTGTGTACGTAAATCCTGTAAATACGGGTTATTCCAGACTTATCAATAAGGTGAAAGATACTATTAACAGGAAAGATTTCTTCGGAACCAATGCCGATATAAAATATTTAGCAGATTGGGTCAACACTTTTGTAACCCGTAACAAGCGTTGGCTGTCACCAAAATATCTGATAGGCGAAAGTTATGGTACAAATAGGGTTTCGGGTCTGGCACTTGAACTGCAAAACAGCCAATGGATGTACCTTAACGGAGTAATTCTGGTCTCTCCTACTGAAATTGGTATAGAACGCGATGGTCCTGTTGAAATCGCCAATAGACTGCCTTATTTTGCCGCAGCTGCCTGGTACCACAAAAGATTATCTCCGGCGCTGCAAAATAAAGATCTGGATGAACTTCTTCCAGAGGTTGAAAATTTCACTATTAATTCTCTACTTCCTGTTTTGATGAAAGGCGGATTTATCCCTGAAGATAAAAAACAGGAAATCGCAGCACAAATGGCTTTGTATTCCGGGATCCCGGAAAAAGTAATTCTTCAGAATAATCTCGCTGTTCCTTTTCGATATTTCTGGAAAGAGTTAATGAGAGATGAAGGCGGTTTCACTGTTGGCCGACTGGATTCCAGGTATTTGGGGATAGACTCAAAAATCGCCGGGGATTCTCCCGATTATAATGCCGAACTAACATCCTGGTTGCATTCATTTACTCCTGCGATTAATCATTATCTCCGGGAAGAATTAAAATTCAAAACCGATATCAAGTACAATATGTTTGGCCCTGTTCATCCGTGGGATCGCAGCGACGATAATACCGGTGAGAATTTACGACAGGCGATGGCGCAAAACCCCAATCTGGATGTGATGATCCAATCCGGTTATTTTGATGGTGCTACTACCTATTTCAATGCAAAATATACTATGTGGCAACTGGATCCAAGCGGAAAAATGCAGGATAGGTTAATCTTTAAAGGCTATAGAAGCGGACATATGATGTATTTGCGAAGCGAAGACCTTAAAAAGGCAAATGAAGATATCAGGGAATTTATTAAAAATTCGTTGCCCAAAGAAGGGGAATCTGCAAAATATTAGAACTTAAGCCTGGCAGGGTATGGAACCCCGCCAGGCTTAGAATTCCATTCTATTGCATCAAAAAATCCTTTAAATCTGAGTAATTCCCAATCTCTATTGATTGCTTCTCTTTTTGGAGAATTGATTGAATAGATTCAGGGATTTCAAGTTTCTTTCCGATAACACTTTCAACAGTTTCCAGGAATTTGACAGGATGAGCCGTTTCCAGAAAAGTGCCGTGGTATCCCTGATTCTCTTTTAAAAAGGTTTCTAATCCCAAATATCCAACCGCCCCGTGCGGATCCATCACATAACCTGTATTTTCATAGACTTCTTTTATGGCATCCTTTGTAGCTTCATCATCAAAACTATAAGAAGACAAATGTCCTTTCAATTCTCCAAATTCATTCTGAAAAAGTTCCCTGATCCTGATAAAATTACTCGGGTTACCAACATCCATTGCGTTTGAGATAGTTTGCACGCTTGGCTTTGGTTCATATTTTTTAGTTTTGAGATATCTTCCCACCACATCATTCACATTGCTGGAAGCCATAAAATGGCTAATGGGCAATCCCATCTTTTTTGCCAACAAACCGGCGCAAATATTTCCGAAATTTCCACTGGGCACAGAAAACACCAACTTTCTCTTTTCTTCAGATAATTGTTGATAGGCAAAAAAGTAATAGAACATTTGCGGTAGCCAGCGTGCTACATTTATTGAATTGGCTGAAGTTAATTGTATTTTTTGTTGAATATCCTTATCCAGAAAAGCCTGTTTCACCATATCCTGGCAATCGTCGAAAGTACCGGTTACTTCTAATGCAGTTATATTTTGTCCAAGAGTGGTAAGCTGTTTTTCCTGAATTTCACTTACTTTCCCTTTTGGATATAGTATTACCACATTAATTCCTTCAACCCCAAGGAAACCATTGGCAACAGCACCGCCGGTATCGCCGGAAGTAGCCACAAGCACAGTAACCTTTCCTAAATTACCCTTTTTGATAAAATATGCGAGGCTTCCCGCCATAAATTTGGCGCCAACATCTTTAAAAGCTAGCGTGGGGCCGTGGAATAATTCCAGAATACTGGTGTTTTCATTCAATTTTACCAATGGAAAATCAAAATCCAGAGTGGTTTCTATAATTTTCATTAACTCCGCTTCAGGAATCTCATTTCCTATAAAGTTTTTTATGACTTCAAAAGCAATTTCAGTTTTTGATCGGGATTTGATCTCTTCAAAAAATGATCCTGGCATCTTTTTTATTTCCTTTGGAAAATACAAGCCTTTATCTGGTGCCAATCCTTTTAGAACAGCATTTTCAAAAGTTGAAGTATGAACTTTATTATTTAAACTAAAATATTCCATTATAAAATTTTTATTCCTTCAGTATTTATTTTTGAAAGGTGTAGGTCAAAATCTATCCTTTTTTCCTGATAAAACAGCTGCATTGCTTCTTTTACCTTTTTTGCTGATTTTTGGCCTTTACACATCGCGTACACCGATGGCCCGGATCCAGAAATGCCAAAACCCAGTGCTCCATTTTCCATTGCGATTTCTTTAAGATCATCATAGAATGGGATCAAAATTGAACGAACGGGTTCTATAATTTCATCCTTCAAACTTCTTCCAAGAAGCCCATAATCATCTGTATAAAGCGCACTGACAAAAGCGCCCAGGTTACCCCATTGGCTTACTGCTTTTTGCAGGCTCACATTTAGTTTTATGAGAGCTCTTGAATCTTTAGTTTTTACCTCGATCAAGGGATGTAAAACCACTACTCTCAATTCAGGAGGGCAAGGGAGTTCAAGTATTTCCAAAGGAATGTAACTTTTTACAAGACAAAATCCGCCAAGTAAAGCAGGAGCGACATTATCGGCATGTGCGTTTCCGCTTGCCAGGCGCTCCCCTTCCATCGCAAATGGTATAAGTTCCTTTAAAGTGAAGGGTTCTTCCAGCAATTTATTGACCCCAAAAACAGCTCCTGCAGAACTTGCCGCGCTGCTACCAATTCCACTTCCGGCTTTTATTTTTTTGTGAATTTCAATATCAAATCCTTGGTTTGTGCCCAATCTTTCCAAAAAAGCCTTTACAGCAACACCCGCAACATTTTTATCGGGTTCAAAGGGCAATTCCTGTCCGGTAATTTTGGTGATCCTTATTTGGTTCAAATCATTTTTTCGAATTGACATTTCGTCACCTACATTATCAAGGCAGGCGCCCAAAACGTCAAATCCGCAGGAAAGGTTAGCCACCGTTGCCGGGGCAAAAATTCTAAGTTCTTCCATTTCCTATTTTTTTCCTATTCTAATCACGTCGGCAAAAATTCCGGAAGCAGTAACATCGGCACCAGCACCGGCTCCTTTTACAACCAGCGGCTGCGTACTGTATCGATTTGTAAAGAATGAAACTATGTTGTCACTTCCGCTTAAATTATAAAAAGGATGTTCCGGACCAACCTGTTGCAATCCAACTTTTGCCTTCCCATTATCCAACTGAGCCACATATTTTAATTGTGTATTATTTTTAGCAGCGCTTTGATACAATTCCTTAAATTCAGCTTCATCTTTCTTTAAAAGTTCAAAAAATTCATCATTAGTAGTTGTACTCAAACTCTCCTCAGATAAAAAACTTTCATTTTCAATATCCTCCAATTCCATTGGAATTCCACTCTCGCGGGCTAAAATCAAGATCTTTCGGGATACATCAATTCCGCTGAGATCAATTTTTTGATCGGGTTAAGTATAACCCTCCTTCATAGCTCTTTCAACAATTTTGTAGAAAGGCTCGCTGGCATCATAATTATTAAAAACGAAATTTAAACTTCCGGAAAGTACAGCCTGTATTTTCTGAATCCTATCACCGGAAGCTACCAGGTTTTTCAAGGTATCTATAATAGGAAGACCTGCTCCCACATTGGTTTCATATAAAAAAGATGCACCATATTCCCGAGTGAGATCCTGAAGTTTTTGATAATTGACGAATTCATCTGCACAGGCAATTTTGTTGCAGGTTACCACGGAAATAGAATTTGCCAGATATTCCTTGTACCAGGCTGAAATTCCTGCACTTGCCGTATTATCAACAAAAATGCTGTTTCTCAGGTTCAGATTTTTAACTTTCTCAAAAAATCCATTCTGATCGGCCTTTTCTCCAGATTCCAGGGTCTCTTTCCAGTTTTCAAGATCAATACCATTTTCATCAAAACACATTTTTCTGGAATTTGAAAGCCCCATAACCCTCACTTTAAGTCGGAGTTTTTCCAGCAAATAGCCTTCCTGATGTTTTAGCTGGGCTATTAGTTTTCCACCAACATTTCCAACTCCGGTAATAAAAAGGTTGAGTTCCTTTGAAGGAACCTCAAAAAATTGTTCGTGCAGGGTATTCAAGGCTTTTTTAACATCCTTTTTGGCAATTACAGTAGAAATGTTGCGCTCTGATGATCCCTGAGCAATTGCCCTAATGTTGATGTTATTATTCCCCAAGGTACTAAACATTTTACCACTTAGACCATGATGACTTTTCATTCGATCGCCCACCAGTGCTACAACTGCAACATTTCCTTCAATTTCTACCGGTTTAATTTTTTTGTTTTGGATCTCAACTTCAAAAGCCTCATCCAGTGCTTCCTTGGCCGCCAAGGCTTCATCGTCTTTAACTGCAATACAAATACTGTGTTCAGAAGATGCCTGAGTTATTAAAACCACATTGATGTTTTCCTGGAACAAAACATCAAAAACCCGTTTGGAAAAGCCAGATATTCCAACCATTCCACTACCTTCAATATTCACTAATTTTATAGAATCAATATGAGTGATCCCGGTTACCCATCTAAAATTTTCCTTAGTAGATTTGGATATTATTGTGCCTCTTTCTTCCGGTTTAAAGGTGTTTTTTATATGAATTTCAATACGTTTATCTAATAATGGCTGGAGTGTTGGTGGGTAAAGCACCTTGGCTCCAAAATGGGACAATTCCATTGCCTCTTCATATGAAATGTTTTTAAGTGGATATGCATGGGGAACTATACTGGGGTTTGCGGTGTACATTCCGTCAACATCAGTATAAATCATCAACCTCTCAACATCAAGAGCACCTGCAAAAATTGCCGCGGTAAAATCAGATCCGCCACGGCCAAGAGTACTGGGTACATCCTGCTCGTTTTTGGCTATAAAGCCGGGAGCAACAACAAGGCTGGCACTATTTTCAGCAAAATAATCTTGTATCTTCTTATTGGTTTTTTCATAGTTTACCTGGATTTTTTCATTTGTGTTTTTACAAACAATCAATTCCCTGGAATCTACAAATTTTGAATTAACTCCTATGCTCTTGAAATATTCAGCAATAATAAGAGATGAAAGAATTTCCCCAAAACTGGCTACCACATGTTTGGTTTTGTTGGAGAGTTCATTTAGAAGATATACTCCTTCATAGAGGGTCTCCAGTCGGTTAAATTCTGTTTTAACCATGCTTAAAATGGCACTTTGGGCTTTTACCGGAATTAATTCCCTGACAGCTTCAAGGTGTCTTTTTTCATTTTTTTCAAAAATTTCCTTATAGCTTAAATCTTCCTGCGAGGCGAGTTCTCCCATATAAAGAAGATCGTTGGTGACCCCGCCAAAAGCAGAAAAAATGACAATTGTGGAATCCTTGTTTACAGCGGTTTGTACGATCTCTGCAACTAATTTTATTCTTTCTGGAGTTGCTACTGAAGAACCTCCGAATTTTAAAATATTCATGGCTTTATCTCTTAGTGTAATTTAAAAATTTAGGAATTGTTTAATGCATTATATATGCGGGGACGGAAGTTTCATATTGAATACCCCATAGGGGTAATTGTAATCATGGTAGAGATCATAATAATAGCCACTAATGAAGAAAAAGTGTAATACATATTATTAATAAATAATTCTTTATTTCTCATGATTTCCTTAAAACTAATGGTAAAAGTATATAATAATACCTGTAAAAAAAACAAAAAATTAAGTTTAACCTAAAAAATGTGAATTTAGTTTATTTCGATAAAAAAATTATGTGAATTATAAATTAAATGGACAAATTCTGTTTTTCTTTCAATAAAAAAAACCCTTCCAGTTTTTAAAAGACTGGAAAGGTTTAAATAAAAGCGAAAACAATGTTCAATTTTAGAATTTAGGCACTTAAAGTACTCTTAAGATCCAAATTAGCTTATGATCTTACAAACCGCTGATATAGCTTCCATATAGATCTTTAAACTGAACACCTTCAGCAAATCTGAATTTGTTCAATTTTTTAAATTCCACAAGTCCCCATAATAAAAACTCCTTCATAAAATACTTGTCTTCGGCAGAGATTTTCGGCTGATATTTTTCGATCAGATCATTTAAGGGAGGAACGGAATCCAATTTTTCTTTATACTCTTTATCAGATAGATCATCCAATATCTCGAAGCCGCTTTCGGAAAAGAACCATTCCACCAGATCTTTGTAAGGGCTTTTTCCGTCTGGTTTTTCAAGTTTTTCGATCTTTGGAAAATACAAGGGGAATAAGGTTTTTACCGAATCGGCAATCAGCTGAAATGCCACAGCCGCACTTCCCTCCTGTTCTCCTTCGTAAACCAATTCTATTTTCCCCGTGATTGCCGGAATTACCCCAAGAAAATCCCCAAATCTCAGCAAGGTTTTTTCTTCTCCTGCTTTTAGGGCACGACGTTCAGCCGTGCTCAAAAGATTTTCAAAAGCAGAAATGCTTAAACGGGCACTTATTCCGCTCCTTGCATCTATAAATTCACTTTCCCGGGCTTCAAAACTGATTTGTTCCAACAAATCTTTGGCAAGTTCCGGGATGTAAACCATCTCGGTCTGACTCTTATCCAGCTTTGCTTCCTGACTGGTAATTGCTTTTGCAGTTTCAATATCCTGCGGGTAATGGGTAAGTATTTGTGAACCTATCCTGTCCTTTAAAGGAGTTACAATACTTCCCCGGTTAGTGTAATCTTCCGGATTTGCGGTAAATACAAATTGCATATCCAAAGGCAATCTAAGTTTAAAGCCTCGGATTTGAATATCGCCTTCCTGCAGGATATTGAAAAGCGCCACCTGGATTCGTGCTTGTAAATCGGGGAGTTCATTAATTACAAAAATACTGCGATTTGCACGCGGGATCATTCCAAAATGGATCACCCTGTCATCTGCATAACTCAGTTTTAAATTGGCTGCTTTAATTGGGTCCACATCGCCAATTAAATCGGCTACGGTAACATCCGGGGTGGCGAGTTTCTCAAAGAAACGCTCCTCACGGTTTACCCAGCTTATTGGGGTGTTATCCCCTTTTTCGACAATCAGTTCCTTTGCAAACCTGGATATTGGCTGAAATGGATCGTCATTGATCTCTGAACCTTCCACAATCGGGATCCATTCATCCAGTAAATTCACCATCAACCGGGCCAATCTTGTTTTTGCCTGTCCACGCAATCCTAAAAAGTTGATATTATGTTTTGATAGAATTGCTCTTTCCAGTTCGGGAATAACGGTGGTTTCATACCCGTGAATTCCCTGAAAAGAAGGTTCGTCCTTTTTGATTTTTTTGAGCAAATTCTGTCTTAATTCCTCCTTTATGCTCTTGGTTTGATATCCGGAATTTTTCAATTCCCCAAAGGTTTTTATATTTTCTTTATTCATAGTTTATTTGTTATAACAATTAACCCTCTGTCAAAATTTTACTTTTAATAATATCTCTAACCTCAATTTTATTTTTCAACAAGCTCCCCCTCTTTAGTTAAAGAGGGGAAAATTTCAATTCCGTTAAGGAAGGGAAATTGGGG
>JBBRGD010000003.1:0-19894 GCA_038241065.1 Flavobacteriales bacterium | reverse complement strand
AGCTTGTCCAATAAAAGCGGGGATTACCCTTCCGTCATTTAATCGCATTCTCGGTCCATAAGTATTAAAGATACGCGCAATCCTGGTTTCCAGGCCGTGAAAACTGTGGTAAGCCATGGTCATGGATTCCTGGAATCGTTTGGCTTCATCATAAACCCCACGAGGCCCAATGGTATTTACGTTTCCGTAATAATCTTCCGTTTGGGGATGAACTAGTGGATCTCCATAAACTTCAGAAGTGGAAGCGACAAGGATACGGGCATTTTTTTCCTTGGCCAGGCCAAGTAAATGAAATATTCCTATGGAACTTACTTTTAAGGTTTGAATTGGAATTTTTAAGTAATCAATCGGGCTGGCAGGAGAGGCAAAGTGCAAAATATAATCCAGTTTTCCCGCGACATGGACAAAATTGGTAACATCGTAATTAAAGAATTCAAACTCCTCCCTTTTAAGAAGATGATCTATATTTTTCATATCTCCAGTTATAAGATTATCCATTCCAATAACCTGATAGCCTTCCTTTATAAACCTATCGCATAAATGAGAGCCCAAAAACCCGGCAGCTCCTGTTATCAATATTTTTTTTTTCATGGTAAAATTTATATTTTTGAATTTTTAAAGTTTTGAATTTTTGAAAAATTCAATTAATTCTGAATCCCACTCTTATAAAGTTCCCGGACAGCGTCTTTCCAGGGCTCTAAAGGTGTTTTAAAGGATTCTAAGAGTTTGTTCTTGTCAAGCACACTATACGCCGGCCTTGCCGCTATTGTTTTGTATGAATTATCCTTATTGAACTGAACATTATTTAAATTTCCTGAAACTTTTAAAATTTCATTTGCAAACCCGTACCAGGAAGTTTCGCCTGAATTGCTGAAATGATACAATCCGAAATTAGTGTTTTTTTCTTTTATCAGCATTAAAACTAATTGCGCCAAAAGATTGGCATTGGTAGGAGTTCCGGTTTGGGCAGTTGTGATATTCAAAGTCGCTTTTTCTTCGGCTTTATTTAAAATGGTATTGAAAAAATTATGGCCAAATTCTGAATACAACCAGGAAGTCCTGAAAATAAAATAATCGGTTAAGATATCCTTGATATAATTTTCCCCCTTTAGCTTGGAAGCGCCGTAAACATTAATAGGATTGGTGTGATCTGTTTCAGAATAAGGGAATTTTGAAGTCCCGTCAAAAACATAATCGGTGGAAAAATGAATGAGTATTGTATGGTTTTTTTTGCAAATTTCTGCCAAGTGCTTAACTGCTTCGGCGTTTATTTCAAATGCTTTTTCCTGATCAGATTCTGCTTTTTCAACATTTGTATAGGCTGCGCAGTTAATGCAAAAATCTATTCTTTTACTTTTAAAGAAATCGTTGAGATCCCGGTTTGAAGTTATATCAAGTTCTGATGAATCCATAAAAAGCCAATCTATACCTTCTTCCGGTACGGACAATTTCTGAAAACACTTTCCCAATTGGCCGGAGGCACCTGTTACCAATACCGTTTTTATCAAAATAATTGTTTTAGAGTTGGCAATTTAGTGTCTTTTTCAGAGAGGATCAGATCTTCTTCCGGGAAATTCCAATCTATGGCCAATTCCGGATCGTTATAGATAACCCCGGATTCTGTGCCGGGTGAATAAAATCTATCGCATTTGTATGAAAAAACAGAGGTTTCAGAAAGGGTTATAAATCCGTGTGCAAAACCCTGTGGAATGTATAATTGATGATGGTTTTGATCATTCAAAATAATTTTGTGGGTTTTTTTAAATGTAGGTGAATCCGGCCTTAAATCTACCACCACATCCAAAACTTCCCCGTGAATTACCCGCACCAGTTTGGTCTGGGCAAATTCCCCCGACTGAAAATGCAGGCCCCGTAACACCCCTCGCTTTGAAACCGATTGATTATCCTGGACAAATTCGATTTCAAGTCCGGTGGCTTCAAAAAATTTCTTTTTATGATAACTCTCCAAAAAAACACCGCGATGATCTTTGAATACTTCAGGTATAATTAATAAACAATCTTGTAAAGGCGTTTTATGAAATTGCATAGTACTATTATGAGTTAAATATTTGTTCCAGGATCTTTTCGGTAATCAGGTAAGTAGGTTTTACCCCGGCGGTTCCCAAACCTCCTGAAGCTAAAGTGCTTCCGGATTCCAATGGGTTATCAGAGGCATAATAGGCATATCTCACTTTTACATTTTCACTTATATTTCCGCGTAACCTGGAGGCTGCCTGAATTGCCTTTTGGTAATGTGCTCCTTCCATTTCAAGTCCAACCACGTTCCAGGTAGATTCCTGGAAAAATTTTAAAATATCCTTGTTTTGCAGCGAAGTCCCCAGCACTGTAATCATTGTGCCATCTACTACCTTTATTCCGTTGCCGTCCAGATCAGATTTCTGGAGTTCATTGTAAAAGGGATAATTATCTGCCGTACCTTCAAATAAATGGGCGGAAGGGATCATAATATCTCCTTTACCACCATCCAGAATCCCGGCTTTTCCCATTATTGAAATGGAAACCACATTTAAATGGATCTCGTTTTCTTCGAAACTGTAGGGTTTTAACAACTCTTCCAAAGTTTCATAGGCTTGTTCCCCAAAGGCGTAATCCATAACCACGATCACGGGTTTTTCCTCTTCAGTTTTATCCTTAAATTTGAGATTTCTGAAACCATTTTTAAGTTTAGCTGTATCAAAAATTTGAATGTCGATATTTGTCCCGCTGGTATCTTCAATAAATTTCATTCCGTTTTCCAAAGCCACTTTCATAACTTTGTTTTGTAATTCTCCATTGCCGCTATCGCTTAGATCCTCATAGATCTTCATTGGATCCTTTTTCTTTGATTCCACTTTCAAAGCTTCGGGAGCAAACAAAGCGTTCATCACCGAGTGCATATTTGCGCTAATAATATGAATTGGCCGGTGCATTAAATTATTTTCCAACAATTGCTGCTTAACGGAATCTGCCCAAATTTCGCCGTAAATATGGTGCCCAAGGCGCTCCCTGAGTACCGGGCTAAAATTTACAATACGTTTATTATTGTTAACGGTTTCCTCTATTGCTAACTTCCCAAGCCAATAAATAATATGTAAAAATCGCTCCTCATTATCGGAAAGCATGAATTTTGAATAAATAGAAGAAACTTCCTTAAAAGTTCTTCCCAGGATGTTGGCTGTATGGGAAAGTGCTATTTCACGTTCTATCTGGCTTAGTTCCTTCTTTAAAACCGCTTCTTCCAGTTTGATCCAATCTCTGGTATAGCTGCCTTCTTCATCTGTAATAATTTTTCGCATTATTTTATGCGACTCCATAAATAAGAAAGTTAAATGCGTAAGGATATCATAAATTTCCGATCGTCCCATGGTAACTTCAATATTCATTTGTTCCTCATCTATGCGGTAACAATTTCTTCTTCTTTTGGGAGGAACTATAGGTTTAAAATGAGAATTAGCATATCCTTCTTCACTTGTTAAATTTATAAAGGTACACTCTTCAATTCCCCTTGGAAGCCTGTCTATTACATATAAAAGTCCGTTGAGTTCTACCTTTTCCTCAGCTATGGAACCATAAATTTCGGGCCTAAGGGTTAAAAGGGATTCGCGCAGAGTTTCTCCGGAGATACCCATTGGTTTATAGAAGCCCCTATTAAACAAATGTCGCATGGTAATGTACATACGTTCTATTGCATTTGTGCTTTCCTGTGCTCGGGTTCTTCCCATTAGTTTTATATTTCCCATTCTCTTCTACTAAGTTTTAATTTTTTCCAATTCATCAGCAATTTTTCGGTCGTTGGACAGTCTTGGGAGTTTATTTTGTCCTCCCAGCTTCCCTATGGATTTCATGTATTGCTGAAATCCGTTTACGGGAATTTTATTAATCTTTAGATGCTGAAGGATTTTCCCCTTTATTAAGTCCAAATAATACGAATTCTGCTGCTGAAGGGATTTGTCCAATATCATTATAAATTCCTGCATATCACCAGGTTCTTTTTCAAATTCCACAAACCATTCATGGAACGGCAATTCTTCGCCTTCCGGAGTAATTTGTGGAGCTACTGTAAATTCGGTAATTCTGGCATTGGTTTTTTCGGTGGCTTCCTGCATAGCCATTTCCACCTCTTTTGCTATTACATGCTCTCCAAATGCTGAAATAAAATGTTTGATCCTCCCGGAAACTATCACCCTATAAGGCTTTAATGAGGTAAATTGAATTGTATCACCAAGATTATACGCCCACAATCCTGCACTAGTAGAAATGATCATCACATAATTTA
The DNA here is from genome assembly GCA_038241065.1 of Flavobacteriales bacterium. GTDB lineage: Bacteria > Bacteroidota > Bacteroidia > Flavobacteriales > Flavobacteriaceae > Gillisia. The sequence continues at coordinate 15,618 of JBBRGD010000003.1, read as the reverse complement.
CTTCAGCTTCAACTTCTCCAATCGTGAGGCGTTTTGGGTTCTCCTCAAAAAATTCTTCCGCTTTTACAAATTCGTAAAAAATTCCGGAATTCAGCAACAACAGCATTCCCTTTTCATTTTGCTTGTCCTGAAAGGCAAAAAAGCCTTCAGAGGCCGGGAATAATTCAATGCTGTCCACTTTTCTTCCAATCAGGTTTTCAAATTTAGCCCTGTATGGTTCGTAATTTACCCCTCCGTAAATAAACAGGTTAAAGTTTTTAAATAACTCGCCTACCTTTTTTCCCGTATTTTCCTGAAGCTGTTCAAAATACATCTGAACCCAGGATGGAATCCCGCTTATCACGGTCATGTCCTGATTTTTTGTCTCTTCTACAATCGCATCAATTTTGGTTTCCCAATCATCAATGCAATTGGTTTCCATACTGGGCAACCTGTTTTTTTGAAGATATCCCGGTACATAATGCGCTACAATTCCGGAAAGACGGCCAAGTTTTACCCCATTCTTATCATCCAATTCCGGGCTTCCCTGTAAAAAGATCATCTTGCCATCTACAAATTCCGCATTGCCTGTATCGTTGATGTAACATAAAATAGCATTTCTGGCAGCATTAATATGGGTTGGCATTGACTCTTTGGTGAGGGGAATATATTTTGCACCGCTGGTTGTTCCCGAGGTTTTTGCATAATACAAAGGTTTTCCCGGCCAAAGTATATCCGGCTCTCCAGAAACCATTTTGTCTACATAAGGCTTTAACTCTTCATAATCCCTGATTGGAACCTTTTTGGCAAAATCCCGGTAATTTTTTATATTTTTAAAATCGTGATCTTTCCCAAAAATGGTGTTTACGGCCTTTTTCAACAGGTTTTCAAAGACCTGTTTTTGGGCTTCTTCCGGGTGGGATGCCCATCGATCAATTTTAATACGAATGTAATTGGCAAATACTTTTGCCGAAAAGGATTTTATAGACATATACGTTTATTCAAAATCAATATAATCTGATGGATTCACAGGGTTTCCATCCTTCCATAACTCAAAATGCAAATGCGGACCGGTGCTTAACTCCCCGGAAGAGCCCGCAAGGGCAATTACTTCCCCAGAGCGCACAAAATCACCCTGCTCCTTGGTAAGTGATGAATTGTGTTTATAAACTGAAAGCAAGCCATAATTGTGTTCAATGATCATCACGTGTCCTGTTGCGGCACTCCACTCTGAAAAGATCACACGGCCATCTGCCGCAGCCTTTACGGGGGCGTTTTTAGCTACTACCACATCTATTGCATAATGTCTGCTTTTTAGATTGTATTTTTCTGAAATTGTGCCCTTAACAGGTGGAAATAAAGCAAATTCCATTTGAGACCCCGCGGTTTCCAATACATTGTATTTATCTTCCTGTGCAACTTCTTCTCTTAGAAGAGAGTCGGCTCTTGAAGAACTTAAATCAAATAAGGAAGTTCCCTTTTGCTGGGACTTTACCAGAGAATCCCTGTTTAAAATCATGGGTTCCAAATCTCCGGTGAGTACTTTCCTAATAGATTCGTAATATTGATTATTCAACATCAAAGCCGTTTGAAGGGAATCGGTTTTATAGGCCAGCTCTGTAGCCTGCTTTTTTAGGTTGGCCGAGGAATAACCCGGAATATATTCCCTTAAGCCCGTGAAAGCAATTAAAATGGTGGTTCCTGCAATTAGAATAATGATGCCAAGGCTTACCGCCACAAACACGTTTAGTTTGGTCAATTTAAACGAAAGCCGTTCTTCAAAGGTGTCTTCATTTAAAATTACCAACCGGTATTTGTGGAGTAACTTTTTGGCGAATTTTTTATTGTGGGTTTTTTCTTTAGCCATATTAATTTGTGCTATAACAAAGATAGCATAAAGTTAATTTTATACTATTTTATTGTTAAGTAACGTATATATTAGTGATTTCTTACTAAGTTTGTAAACTGAAAAACTTAAAATTATGAACTCATTATTTTTACCATTGGTTATAGGGGCTCCACAAATTATATTAATTGTGATAGTTATCCTTTTGTTGTTTGGTGGCCGTAAAATCCCCGAATTAATGAGAGGTTTGGGAAGTGGGATAAAAGAATTTAAAGACGCCTCCAAGGAAGACGAGAAAAAAGAAGAATTCCCAAAAGAAGAATTCCCAAAAGAAAACGACACAAATTTCAAGGAGAAAAGATAAATATATTAAACTCTCAAAAAGCTCAATGAAAATTGGGCTTTTTTTTTACTAATTTATTTTTGCCGATTTCAAAATTGCTTCTAGCTCAAACATATTGTCTCGTTTGGCTGATGCAGGAGAAAATGCAAATCCTTCCAAAATAATATACCTGTTATTCGCAGTATCCCTTATAGCATAATTAATAAATGGTCCTGCCATAAACGCGTTTTTTACCTCCCAGGTTCCCTTGGTTTCATAGGCAAATTTTCCGTCTATTTCCGAATCAAATAAATAAGGAGCATAAGCTTCTTCGGTGATCATATAACTCCCATTTACAGGACCCGGAATATGTGCTTTCCCAATAGAATCCCTCATTTTTATAATATTGCCAACCACATTTGTATCGCCATCTATTGCGCTAAGCGGCACCTGGTAAATCATTATTTCAATATTCCCCCTGGGAATATCCTTTCTGATCCAGAAGAAATCTTTATCTTCAATAGCATATCTGTAAGCCGTTGGAAATTTTAATGAGACCCCAAATTGTTTTTGAAGATTTGCATCATCTTTTAATGATTTATTGATTCGCCGTTGTTTTTCTTTGATTTCAGTGATTTTTAAAATCCCTACTATACTGTCAGAATATTTGTTGATTTGATCTATAATCTCTTCAGAATTCTGTCCTGTAATCAACACCCCAGTTTGTGGTTGTGCAAATGGATTTGTAAATATTTTAAAATTGGCAGCTTTGTTGCCTTCAATTTTTACAAACAATCTATTTTTCCGGACAAAACCGCTGAAGGCTTCCGGAGGCATTTGATTTAAAGAAAACAAAGGCTCTTCCTGTGGTAAACCATCTACCGGAGCTGCCAGTGATTTTCTAAGAGCTTCCCCAACAGAATTTTCCCACATTTGATTCTCCACTATCACTGAAATATTGTTGATATTACCTGAGGAATCGGTAAGGATGATTTTGTTGGCGCTTTCAGAATTATCACAACCAACAAGCAATGAAGCTAATAATACGGTCAAAAAAATTATATTCTTCATAAAAAGTATTTAAAAAAACTCAGCCTAACTTCTTGAAAGTTTTAAGACCATGCCTGGTTTGAGGTTTGTATTGGTTATACTATTCCAACTCCTCAAATTCTGTACCGTTATGCCAGGGAATTTTTTTGAAATGCTCCATAATGAATCTCCACTTCTAACAGTGTATGATTTTGCCTTGTTAGAATTGTTGTTTTTATCACTGGAAGTTGCGCTAAGGCTTACAGATTTTCCAGAATATATTGTGAGATATTGACCGATTTTTAAATTGTTGCTCCTCAAGTTATTCCAGCTCTTAATATTGCTGATTTCTACTCCGTATTTTTGAGAGATTTTACCGAGATAATCTCCGCTTTTAACCTTATATCTTATTTTGTTTTCCGCGATTATATTTTTGGGCAGTTGTTTTTCTTTTTCAACCAATTCTGTTTTTGCGAAATTATAAATAACATCTTCGTTGTTTACAAACAATCCTACACTGCGCCTTGGCAACCTAAGGGCGTATTCTTCATCTTCAACAAATGGGATAATATCCAGCTTATAACTGGGATTTAAAAACTGAAGCATTTCCTTATCTACTCCGGTTGCTGAAGAAATTTGGTCAAAGCTCAATATTTGCTTCACGTGAAGTGTATCTGTTTCCAAAAATGCAATATCGGGCCTATTAGGTTGAAAATCGTGTTCTTTGGCATATTCAAATAAGTATAAAGTAGCCAAAAAAGCCGGGACATATCCGGCAGTTTCGCGTGGCAAATGGGATCGCAAATCCCAATAATTGGTAGATCCGCCGCTTCGGCGTATGGCTTTGGAAACGTTTCCGGGACCGGAGTTATAGGATGCCAGCACAAGGTCCCAATCGCCAAAAATTCGGTATAAACTGGCAAGATATTGGGCGGCTGCCTCGGTTGCCTTGTTTGGATCCATTCGCTCATCGACGTAAGAACTCACATCCAAACCATGCATTTTCCCCGTAGTGAACATAAATTGCCATAAACCGGTGGCTCCCATACGTGATTTTGCCCGAGGATTTAAAGCCGATTCTACAATAGCCAAATATTTTATTTCCAAAGGAATATCATAGCGATCCAGCTGTTGTTCAAACATTGGAAAATAATATTCGCTTAAGGCCATTAAGCGCTCCATGGATTTCTTATTTCGTTTCAAATAAGACTTTATAACGCTTTCTAAAATCGGGTTATATTCCACATTGAAGGGCGTCCTGGCATTTAATTTTTTCAATCTTGCCTTAAGAGTATCAGTTGGCAATTCTTTGTAGACAACTTCCGAATAATCCTGCTCGAGTATTTCCCGGTGCATTTTTTCAAATAAATCGGAATTCAACAGTTCCGATTTCCAAACAGAATCTATCACTGCTGCTTTGGGTAGATCTTTTAAATCCTGAATGTCAATCTTATTTATTTTAGCTGAAATTGGCAACCGGTTCTTAAATTCCGGATCAGGTTTAATTAATTTAATGTTACTACTATCTTTTTTTTGAAAAATCTGCACTCTAAAATTGGCTTTTTCAGCCTGTTCCTGTGTGGCTTTACCTGTTTGTTTTGTCGTTTTTTGTGCAAAGGCTCCCAAAAAACCGAATAACATCAGGAAATAGACTGCGTTTTTCATTTAGATAAAATTTAACCGGCCAACAATCTGTTCCTAATAATTGCCGTTCTCCAGGTAATCATCAATAATTAGAAGCTATTACTTTAATTGACCAATGTGGATTTTGATATTACTTTTACATAAATATATAGAACGCAAATAAGCCTATTTTCGTATCTAAACTTCAGAAATCGCTTGAATTCCGGGCAAGGTTTTTCCTTCCAGCATTTCCAACATCGCCCCACCACCAGTGGAAACATAGCTCATTTGGTCATCCAGGTTGAATTTTTTAACGGCAGAAACCGAATCGCCACCTCCTACAAGTGAAAACGCGCCGTTTTTTGTAGCCTCCGCAATTGCCTCACCCAATTTGATGGTGCCCTTGGCAAATGCATCCATTTCAAAAACACCAATTGGCCCGTTCCAAAGAATGGTTTTGGATATGGAAACTATATTCGAGAATTGTTCAATTGTTTTTGGCCCCGCGTCCAGTCCCATCCAGCCGTCAGGAATATTATCTGTTGGGGTAATGTCTGTATTGGCCAGTTCAGAAAAACTATCGGCAATCACAGAATCCACAGGTAAGTGAATTTCCACGCCCTTATTTTCGGCCATTTTCAAGATCTCAAGTGCCAGTTCCTGCTTGTCATCTTCAACCAGAGAGCTTCCAACTTTGCCGCCTCGGGCTTTAATAAAGGTAAATGCCATACCGCCACCAATTATTAGATGATCTACCTTGTCCAGAATATTCTCTATCACAGTAATTTTTGAAGAAACCTTAGCTCCTCCTAAAATTGCAGTAACAGGTTTCTCTGCAGACTTCAATACCTTATTAAGGCTTTCTATTTCCTTTTTCAACAGGTATCCAAAGCATTTTTCCTCAAAATACTGCGCAACTACCGTTGTAGATGCATGAGCCCTGTGAGCAGTTCCAAATGCATCATTAATATAAACATCCCCTAATTTTGAAAGCTTTTTGGCAAAATCCGGATCTCCCTCTTCCTCTTCTTTATGGAATCTTAAATTTTCAAGTAGAAGCACTTCACCTGGCTGAAGATTTTTTGCCGCATTTTCGGCTACTTCCCCAACACAGTTATTTACGAATTTAGTTTCTACTCCAATAACTTCAGAAACTTTGCTTACAATTTGCTGCAGGGAATATTTCGATTCATTGTCTTTTGGCCTTCCCAGGTGTGACATTAATACCACACTGCCGCCATCTTCCAGCACCTTTATAATTGTAGGTTTTGCAGCTTCTATCCGAGTTGTATCGGTAACATTTCCATCCTGATCTATTGGTACATTAAAATCTACGCGAATCAGGGCTTGTTTATTCTTGAAATTATAATCGTCTATAGTTTTCATATTTATCCTTTTATTGTATTTATCGTTTAAATAAAATTTCATTATAAACCTTGTATCAATCTCCATAATTATGGAGGCTATTTAAAGATATGCAACTTTTATTAATTTGGATTTCTTCACAAGGTCTATATTGCAAATATAATTTTTTCTGATGAACTAAAAGTGTAGATTAATTTTATCTTTGCTTATGCTTTTTTCTGAAGTTTTAGGCCTCCAACATATTAAAAATCATTTAACCGCTACTGCAGACAGAGGCCGTATTCCGCATGCTCAATTATTCATTGGAAATCACGGCAGAGGATTGCTCTCCATGGCAATTGCTTATTCTCAATATATTTTATGCGGCAATTCTAATTCTGAAAACAATTCCGGCAATCAAGCCTGTAATTTAAAGTTCAACAAACTTTCACATCCCGATCTTCATTTCGCTTTTCCTGTTGCGACAACCGATAAGATAAAATCGCACCCGGTTTCCAATAATTTTTTGGATTCCTGGCGGGAGTTTTTAAATGAGGATCCTTATGGAAGTTTGTTTGACTGGTATCAAAAATTAGGCATAGAAAACAAACAAGGTCAAATTGGGGTAGATGAAGCTCAGGAAATTGTGAAGTCTTTATCTTTAAAATCCTACGAAGGCGGATACAAGGTCATGATAATTTGGATGTCCGAAAAAATGAACGCCGCCTGCTCCAATAAACTTTTAAAATTAATTGAAGAACCGCCAAATAAAACCCTCTTTATTTTAATTGCCGAAGATGAAGAACAAATTATTCAAACCATAAGATCCAGATGTCAGATTTTAAGGTTTCCCCCATTATCTGAATCGGTTATTGCTGAAAAATTGCAATTAACCAACAATTTTGATGCGCTAACCGCTAAAAAAATTGCAATTCAGGCAAATGGGAATTATGCCCAGGCACTTAATATTTTAAAAGATGATACCGGGGACGAGCAGTTTGAAACCTGGTTTATAACCTGGATAAGAAATGCGTTTAAAGCAAAGGGAAATGCGGCTGCCATTCTCGACTTAATAAGCTGGAGCGAAGAAATAGCTGGAATTGGGCGGGAAACCCAGAAAAGTTTCTTGTTGTATTGCCTGGATTTCTTCAGGCAGGCATTATTGATCAATTACAATGCGAAGAAACTTGTTTATATACAGCCAAAAACGGCCGGTTTCAAGTTGGAAAAATTTGCGCCTTATATTCACGGGGCAAATATAGAAGATATCACCAAAGAAATAGAAGATGCTATTTTTCATATTGAGCGAAATGGAAATGCCAAAATTATACTTACAGATCTATCTATTAAATTAACCCGACTGTTACATAAAAAGGTAGCATAATCATTCTCTTTATGGAAAACACACACTCCTATATTACCGAAATTTTGATCCTTCTATTTATTATAATCACATTTTTACAATCCGGATTTGACAAAATAACAGATTGGAAAGGAAATATTGGATGGTTATCAGGTCATTTTTCAAAAACTTTTTTAGCCCGACAAGTACCTTTAATGGTCGCCGTAATTCTAATTTTGGAGGTAATAACCGGGATTTTAGCAATTATTGGTATTGTTCAATTAATTGCCGGGGGAGAAACCTCAATAGCACTTTACGCCTGTGTATTGGCTACCATCGTCTTGCTAATGCTGTTATTTGGACAACGCGTGGCAAAGGATTACGCGGGAGCTTTTACCATTACAGGTTATTTCGTGGTAGCTATCCTGGGAGTTTATATCTTATCTTAAACAAAAAAATCGCAGCAGGCTAACAGTAAGATGTTTTAATACATCATATTCTGTAAACCTGCTACGACAATAAACTAAGTTCCTATAGATTGAAATATAAAGAAACTTATTTTTTCTCTTCTTTGTTCACTTCTATTTTATCCTCGATACCAGCATTCAATTTTTCCAAAATTTCTTCTGTAATATCCAATCCTTCTTTTGCAAACATAATGTTCGCAGATTCGTTAGATCCAAAAATATAAGTATAGTTATTTTTCTTTCCGTAATCTTTCACGTAATCCTTCACTTTAGTTACTATCGAGTCTATTACAGCATCGCTTTCCTGACGCAACTGATTTCCCATCATTTGTTGTTGTTGCTGAATTGCCTGTTGCTTTTGCATTAAACCAGCTTCAGTTTCCTTTCTTGCATCTGCAGACATTCCTGCCATTTTCTCCTGATAAACTTTTACTTCAGCTTGGAAACTTTGAGCCAGTGAATCCAATTGGACCTTAACTTGATCAGATTTTGAAGTGAATTCCGCTTCCACATCTTTCATTTCCTTGTATTCCTGAATGAGTTTGGTGGTATCTACATAAGCTGTTTTTTGTTCATTACAACTTGTAAGACCGGCTGCAACCAAAACAACCATAATTAATTTTTTCATGTTTTTAATTTTTATTTGGCGTAAAAGTAATAAAGTAGAGGTTTAAAAAAATATTTTTTCAAGGTTTTCTTGAAATAGCTAAAATCTATTCATGATTAAATACTTATAACTGAATTTTATAAAAAATGAATTGATTTAACGCTATTTAACAAACTTAAAATCAAAAGAAGACTTAATAGTTGTTTAACCATTTGCGCATCCTTTAAAACCGATTCAAATGCGTTTCAGTCGATTTTTCTGAAGAAATATGCAATAGAAGAGTATTCGGAATTGAACTTAGCTTTTAAATTTGATTTATAGCCGATATATCCAGCTTTTAAAAAATTGATCCTTCCTGTTTTATATTTTTCAGAAAGTAGGCTGACATAATAGGAATCAAAAATAAGGGGTTTGGAATCTAGGAGTTTGAATCCTGTTCTGGAAAAAAGATGTTTAAAACTGTTTTGGGAAAAATGCGACAAATGACGAGGCACATCATAAGCTGCCCAAAATTCTCTATAATATTTCGCATCATAACTTTGAAAATTAGGCACGGCAATAATTAAAAGTCCATCTTTCTTCAGCAAATGTTCCAGTTCAATAATTTGGGTTTTTATGTCATATACATGTTCAAACACATGCCAAAGGCTAATTACATCAAATTTTTCCGATTTAAAATGGCTTGAATTTTCGGCTAATTTAATTCCCTTTTCAAAGGCCAGCTTCCTGGCTTTTTCATCGGGTTCAATTCCATTGACCTTCCACCCTCTTTTTTTGGCTTCAAATAAAAATTCTCCGGTGCCAGCTCCAATATCCAACAGCCTTCCTTTTTTGGGATATTTTTTTTCTATCCACTTAAGCTTTTTAAGAAGCATAAATTTTTTAACCTGCTGATAAATTTTATCGGTGAAGGATTTTTTGGAATCGGTATGGGAAATATAAGCTTCGCTCTTGTAATATTCGGGGAGGATTTCAATATGTGGCTTTGGGGAAGTAACCAACATTTCCTTTTCGGAATTAAATATCAATTCAAATTTTTCTCCCGAAACCGTATGGTCCGTGCAGATCAAATAAACCGATTTGTCCAATTGTTTTGTCAAAGTCTTCACTGCCGATATTTGTGATTTTTATAGTTTTAGCTATTAATTCGAACTCTGTGTTTTATATTATAGTTGAAAATTTTATTGCCGTATTAAAGGAACCTCATTTTAGGATTTATCTGAAGGTTCCCGGAAAGAACGATAACTCAATCTGTTTTTTAGCCACGAATATATTTTTAAAAACCTATTTCAAATCCGGAGCTTTTCAACCAAAATATCCAATTTCCATTTTAGATCTAAGGGCTACAAATATATAATTAGTGCATTCGTGGCTAAACTTTATCAAAGCGTTTTTTAAGCGATGGATACTCTAAAAAAAAGTAATCCAACATTTTAAAAATCTATTATTCATGCAACTGCCTGCCGGCAAATGCAGGTTCGTGGTAATTTTTTAGATTTCCCTTTTTAAATAAAAACACGAATATAATATACAATGACCTTATAACTCATTAAAATCAATTCAAAATATCGTAAAATAAACAGAATGTTCCACGTGAAACATTTTATCTTCCCATATAAACCAATAAGACCGAAACATCACTTGGACTCACTCCGCTTATACGTGAAGCCTGGGAAACTGTTACTGGTTTAATTTTATTTAATTTTTCCCTAGCCTCAAAAGACATGGATTTGATATTTGTATAATCAAAATCTTCGGGTATTTTCACATCTTCCAATCGATGCAATTTATCGGCATTATTTTTTTCCTTGTCGATATAACCTGAATATTTCACCTGAATTTCGGTTTGTTCCAGCATCTCTTCATTCAGATTATTCTTATCGATAAATTCCTGAACCCCGGCAAAAGACTGAACGTCCTGCATTGTAATATTTGGTCGGGAAAATATTTTAAATATCTTGTCGCTTTGTCTCATCAAGGCAGAATCCTTTGCTTCTAAAACCAGATTTGCCTCTTGCGGAGCTACGCTGGTTTCTTTTAAAAAGTTCACGAATTTACCGGACTTTTCTTTTTTATCTTCCATTTTGCGCATTCGCTCTTCTCCAGCCAATCCCATATTGTAAGACTTTTCAGTTAACCTAAAATCGGCATTATCCTGACGCAACAACGTCCTGTACTCTGCTCTGGAAGTAAACATTCTGTATGGCTCTTCGGTACCTTTGGTGATCAGATCGTCCACCAAAACCCCAATATAAGCTTCATCCCGTTTTAAGATAAACGGATCTCTTTCCTGCACCTTTAGCGCCGCGTTCATCCCGGCCATCATTCCCTGGGAAGCTGCTTCTTCATAACCCGTAGTTCCATTAATCTGGCCGGCAAAATATAAGCCATTTACCAATTTGGTTTCCAGTGTATGTTTGAGTTGTGTTGGTGGGAAATAGTCGTATTCTATAGCATAACCCGGTCTGAAGAATTTCACTTTTTCAAAACCAACTATAGCTCGCATGGATTTAAACTGAATATCCTCCGGTAAGGAAGTAGAATATCCATTTACATAAACTTCCACCGTTTTCCAGCCTTCAGGTTCAATAAATAACTGGTGGCTGTCTTTATCTGCAAAGCGATTTATTTTATCTTCAATAGACGGACAATATCGCGGTCCTATACTTTTAATCCTTCCGTTATACATTGGAGAACGTTCAAAACCTTCCCTTAAAATATCATGAACCTGAAGTGAGGTATGCGTCATATAACAGGAACGTTGTTTTATCAAAGGTTTGGTTTCATCTAAATAAGAAAACTTTGAAGGAATTTTATCTCCGGGCTGTTCAACCATTTTTGAATAATCCAGAGAACGCCCATCCACTCTTGGAGGTGTTCCCGTTTTCATTCTTCCGGCTTCAAAACCAAGTTGAATCAACTCTTCTGTTATCCCTGTAGAAGCTCTCTCCCCGGAACGGCCTCCCCCAAAATTTTTATCACCAATATGAATAAGTCCGTTCAAAAAAGTGCCATTGGTAAGCACCACAGATTTCCCTTTTATTTTAATTCCCAGCGCTGTATTTACTCCCACAATGCGGTGGTCCTTTACAATTAAACCGGAAACCATATCCTGGAAAAAATCCAGATTGGGCGTTTGTTCCAATCTAAGGCGCCAGTGCTCTGCAAACATCATCCGGTCACTTTGAACACGTGGACTCCACATTGCCGGTCCTTTGGATTTATTCAACATTTTAAATTGAATGGCACTGGTATCACTCACCAAACCACTGTAACCCCCCAAAGCATCTATCTCCCTCACAATTTGCCCCTTTGCGATTCCTCCCATGGCAGGATTGCAACTCATTTGAGCAATGTTCTGAAGATTCATGGTTACCAACAAGGTTGTGCAACCCATATTGGCAGCCGCAGCAGCAGCTTCGCTTCCTGCGTGACCTCCACCTACAACTATAACATCGTATTCTTTATCAAACATAATTCTTCAATTCTTTACTATTGTTCCACGTGGAACAACTTCATTTTTTCCTCTTCCTTATCCCTCATAATCAAAGATTCCTCTTCCGTTTTGTCGTTGTATCCGCACAAGTGTAAAATTCCATGTACGAGTACCCGTCGCAGTTCCTCCTTAAAGTCCACATTAAAAGTTTCAGCATTCTCCACAACACGTTCCGTACTAATATAGATATCCCCTTGTAATATTCTTCCTACAGAATTGTTAAAGCTAATAATATCGGTATAAGTGTCGTGATCCAGAAATTCTACATTTAGTTTAAGCAGGTACTCATCATCACAAAAAATATAATTAATTTCTTCTAATTTCATATTTTCAGATGCGATCACCTGTTCGATCCATTTGGCATATCTATTTGTTTCCTTAAGAATAAATTCGTTTTCTGAATAAAAATTAATTTTCGACTCCTTCAAAATACTGCTTGACTTTAGTTTTATAAATTTCCCGCAAAGGTAAGGTTTGTCTGTTAAGAATTTCAGTAGTATTGAAATATTCTTTAGCCTTAATAATTTGATCCTTAGCGTTGTCTTGGTAGTTTTCCAGATTAGTCCTGGAAGTCCTGCGCTCTTCTTCCTCCTGTTCCAATAATGCGTCTTCCAACTGCAGTAACCTATGAACAATATTATTCATTCTTTTAAGGGTTTCTGCATTAAAGCCTTTATTTAGGATATCCTGTTCCACTCGCTGCATCTCCTTCAACAAATTAGCATTTTTAACATCCATTCCGGCTTCCCTTAATTTATCCAGCAGCTGTTGTTTTAATAGCTGTTGTTGCTTAAAAATCTCAAACAATTCCCCGCTCAGCTCTTCTTTTAACTTTTCACCCTGCTCTCCATCTCCACCGTTCTTATTTCCATTTTTAGGTAATTCTCCTTCTCCCAAACCATCCTTCATTTGTTGGTTGAGCTGTTCCTGAGATTGGATAATATCAGGTAACTGTTGTCCCTGTCCTTGACCTTCTTTCCCGGGAGAGAGACTCAAATTGGCCATTTGTTCCATATTCCCCAAAACATCAGCCAACATATTTGCCAACTCATTTGTTCCCGTCATCACATATTGCTGACTTGCGGTACCCTGCGGCAATTCGTTTTGCGCCAGACGGTCCAAAGATTTGTTTATATCAAACTCAATATCGGTAAGTTTTGAGGTGATCTTTTCAGTGATCATAGGATTATTAAGCGCTAGGGCAAACAAACTATCGTCTATATGATGAAAATGTTCCTTCAGGACATGTTGTTTTTTTAAATTCCTTGGGTATGCCGGGTTATTGATCTTTATTTCTCTAAAATTCAACATCAATTCTTCCTGCTCAAAAGAAAAAACCATCAGATTGGACAATATTTGACGCATACTTTCTATGTTGGCGTCTAACTGTTCTCCCTGTGCCATCGTTTGAGCAGATTTCATTTTCTTGCTCATTTCCATCATTTTCTGAGCTGCTTTCTTCTGATGTTTTTTGGCCTGACCTTTTTGATTTTCTCCCAATTTTTCTTCAGATTTTTCCTGCTCACCTCCTATTTCCATTTCATCTGTTTTTTCCCTTTCCAGATCATAGGGCTTTTTTAATCCTGCATTTTCCTTTTCTAGGGCATCCATTTGCTTCTGAAATTTCTTAAATTCCTCTGATAATTTTCCTTGGTTTTCTTTTGAATTAAGGGAATCTGCTTCCGAAAGTTGTTCTTGCTTTTCAGCTAATTTCGATAGATCCTTCGCCAGTTTCTGAGTTTTTTCCTGAACGTAATATCGCTTTGTGAGCTCAAGAATTTGTTCGATATTTTTTAGTTTAGAGCTATTCTGTCTGGAAAGTTTCTCGAGTTTTTCAGACAGCTCTTCCCTGCTAATTTTATCTGCATACTCCTGCAATTCCTTTAAAAGGGCTTCGTTTTCCTCCAACGATTCCTCATTTCTTTCCAGACGCTCTTTTAATTCCTCCTGAAAATCGTCGAATCCATTCTGATTTTCTTTATCCTCAAGACTTTGTTTGAGCTTTTCAGAATAATTTTTGATCATCTCGGTTTGCTGTTTTTGGCGCTCTAGATAATTCTCCAGCTTTTTCCGATCGTTGTAATTGAGCTGTGCTTTTTCCTTCTGAAGTCTTGAAATTTCCTCCAATTCCTGATCTGAAAGCTGCATTTTGTCAAGACTCTGACTTAAATTTTGAATAGATTCTCCCTGTTGCTGAAGCTGTTCTTCCTTAATTTCCTCTTTTGAATTCTTTCTAAAACTAAAAACCTCGCTTTTGCTGCGTTTTGGACCTCTTATTCCATCGTTATCAAAAACTTCAAAGTATAATGAATAATCATTGCCCTCCTTTAGGGGCACATTACCGGGAAAAGCATACAAAAACTCGTCGAATTCATCTTTTGCCACCACAATGGAAATCCTTTCGGCCGTTTCCTCCTGATTATCAATAAAATAAACAAAATTTAGTTTTAAAACAGCATAATCATCTGAAACTTTTCCGAAAAAATAAAGACTTCCCCCATCAATACTATCCCTTTTTTGCTGAACATTAATTTGAGGATACTGGTCTTTTACCACTGAAATTTCATATTCCAGGGATTCATAATCCTTGACCTGAAGATTGGAAGTTTTAATTTTATAGCGGGTGTTGGAAAATAAGTTTTTCTCAAAACTGAAGTTTTGTCCATCCTGTTTAAATTCCCTCACGGTATCCCGGGTAGTAAAAGTAACTTGATTGGTCGCTATGGTTTTTAGATTCCAGGAAACCTTCGTGCCCTCAGGAACAGTTAAATTTCCGGTACCTTTTACAGTTTCGCTTTTCTTATTTAGGTATTTCGGAAAATTCAAAAACATCTCAAAATCCACCAGTTTTGGCACCTTGATTACCTCAATCTGGTATGATTTTGATGTTACGCCATTTGCGCTGAGATAAAAATTTATATCACTTTTTATTCCCTGAAAATTATACTGAAACTGATTGGGAATTGTAGATCTTAAATAATAGGTTTCATTATTATAATGAATAGCAACCGTTTCTGGAACCATTTCCCCAATAGTTTCAACTTCCAACGTCAAACCAATCCCCTCTTCTATTTTAAACACATCTCTTTTCAAAACAAAGGAAAAAGGAGCCGGTGGCTCATAAGCCTTTTTGTAGTGTACAACCCTGGTGAAACTATCGGAGAAAACTGACGAGTTTCCGGTTAGCAATACAGCTAAAATAATGATCACCGGAAATGAACCATATTTTAAATACCTGAGACTGGTTTTAAAATCTACTGCAAGTTTGAAAGGAATTGGCTTGAGTTCTTTTGATTTCTGAGCGATACTTGCCAGCAATAATTCTGATTGTTCCTTGGAATTTTGCAATTGAAATACGTTGAGCAGTTTGTCGTTAACTTCGGGAAAATGACTGCCAATTATTTTTGAGGCTTCTGCCTGGTCTATTCCCTTTGATAATTTTAATATCCTGGAGAGAGGAATCAGTATAAATTTAAAAAGTAATCCGGCAGAAACCGCGATAAAGATCCAAAACAGAATACTTCGGTTTTGAGGTGAAAGCCAGAAAAAATATTCGATAAACA
>JBBRGD010000002.1:0-20190 GCA_038241065.1 Flavobacteriales bacterium | reverse complement strand
AAGATAAAATAGCTACAATAATATACTTTTCTGCTTTTGGAATGTTTATTGAGATGAAATTTTAAAGATTGATATGTTTTAAAAATCTTTTCGACTTAAAACAAAATTTTAAAAATGAAATATTTAATTATAAGTATCGCTTTTTTGTTGGTTACCACTTCTTTGAGTGCACAGGAAATAAAGTGGATGAGTATGAATGAAGCTCTGGAAGCTCAAAAACATACACCTAAAAAAATCATTATGGATGCCTATACGAATTGGTGCGGCCCGTGTAAACTGATGGATAAAAACACCTTTACAAATAAAGATGTGATCAGTTATGTCAATAAACACTTTTATGCGGTAAAATTTGATGCCGAAGGGACCGAAGAAGTTATGTATAAAGATTTTAATTACACAAACCCAAATTTTGATCCTGCCCGAAATGGCCGTAATAGTCAGCATTTTTTTGCTGACGCATTGAAAATTACAGGATATCCGAGTATGATATTTTTTGATGAAGAATCGGAGATAATCGCTCCTATTGTTGGTTACAGAACTCCCGAGCAATTGGAAATTTTTTTAAAAATGATCGCCAACAACGATTATAAAGAACTGACTTCGGCAGAGGCCTGGCAGAAATATGAAGCAAATTTTAAGGGAACGTTCAAAAACTAAAATTTAGTTTTTGCTTTTTTATTTCCCTGAATTATGAAATACAAAAGCTCCCTTTTCGCTTGTGGCGTGAAAAGGGATTTTTTTATTTAATCCGGTAGCTTTCCAATTCAAAATATAACTTCGGTAATTGCTGCCATCAGCAATGATCATTTCAGGATTAATTTTTTCGATTATCCTGTCCAAATTTACTTTTGGGGAATTTGTCAAAATAATTAAATCCGGTTTAAATCATGTAATATTATAAACTCCGCTGCTATCAATAATCAACACTAATTTTCCAGAAAGTTGGAGCACATTTTTCAAACTACTTTCTTCAAGGTTTCTTATATTCAAATTTGTTTTGTAATCCCTGATAAAAGTTTGGGCTGAAGCGATGCTGTCCAGATTGTGATAAAGCAGTAAATTTTGTCTTTTTTTAACCCCAATTACCGTATTTCGGCTTTTATGAAAAATTACGAATTCGTCAAATTCCCATGAAGTTTTTTCGTAGATCAGAACTACTTGTAAGAAAATTAAAGTCAGAAGAAAAAAAGAGATTTTTTTAATATTTATATTTTTCAGAAGTAAAATAAGTGCGAGTATTACCAAATAAGCAGAAACACAAAGAAGCACTGAAAAATAAATATTCTGAAAGATAAAATCTTCTTTTGATGCCACATAGGCTACAAAATTATTGAGGGTTGTGATCATTCCACCGTAAATGGATGCCAGAATTGAAGGCAATAAACCGAAAAGTGCTAACAGCATTACCAGGATTCCCATGCCTAAGATAATCCCAAGAAATGGCAAGATTACCAGATTGGATATAAAAAACAATCCGGGGAATTGATGGAAATAAAACAAACTTAAGGGTAAAACGCCTATTTGTGCGGCTATGGTCACGGTAAAAATTCCCCATAAATATTTAACAGCCTTGAATTTTGGAGTGAATAAGCCGAATAAATAGGGTTGGATGAGCACGATAGTGAATACAGCGGCGTAACTCAGTTGAAACCCAACCTGGAAAATAAAATCGGGGTTCACTAATAAAAGAAATAATAGCGATATGAATAAGGTATTTAGAGCGCTGTTTCGCCTGTTAAACTGTATTCCTATTGCAAAAAAGGAAAACATGCTTACAGCGCGAACCACAGATGGGGATAAACCTGCCAAAATGGCAAATCCCCAAAGCAAAGCCAGCAGTAGCAGGGTTTTGATGAATTTCCCTCTTGGAAGTCGTTCCACAGGTTTTAAAACCCAGTTTAAAAGCAGCAAGATAATTCCTACGTGCAATCCTGAAACCGCCAAAATATGGATTACTCCGGCTTGGGCATAATTGCTATAGGTTTCAGGGGAAATATCCTGCCGCTGGCCTAAAAGCAGCGCCTGGATTATCGCAAGTTCTTCAGGTTTAAAATTGAATTGTTTGAGCTCAAATACAATTTTACCGCGCAGCTTACCGGCTAAAGTATTTAACCCGAAATTGTCTGGTTTAAGTTGTAATATTTGGTTTGAACTGCTGTTTATCTGCCTTAGCACACCCAAACCTTCCATATAGTTGCGGTAATTGAACTGATATGGGTTCAGGGGAGCGTTTATCTCCAGGAATTTAGCCGAAAGTATAAGATTGTCGCCTATCTCATATTGTCTGCTCTCAGGATCCTTAGAAACGTTTAAAAGCACTTTGCCTTCTGCGGGTTGGCTATTGTAAAGTTTGGCTTTTATGATGTATTTCTCCTGATAAAGTCCGGGTTTTAGTTTTTCGGTTACTTCAGCTATTAAAAGTTGATTTTGTTCGGGGGCAGTTTCGGCTAAAAGGTTTAAATAATGCTTTGGCCGGTTTTGAGGCAAATGTATTGAAGCCGAAAATATTCCGAGAAAAAGGAACATCACGAAGCAACTGATCCCGAAGAATATATCCTGAAAAAAAAGCTTTTTTGCCCTGAAATAACTGAAGGTAAAAATAATAAGTAAAAGGCCGCCCCACGGCAATAAACTTTCTACCGGGAGTTTTAAATAAAACCCAAGAATAATTCCCATCATCAGGGAAAGAGAAAGTTTTATAATGGTGAAATTGAACAAGGTTTTATTTTGACGGATTCCCCATCAAGATACCAAAAAAATTAGATCAACCTGCGGGCCATCACAAAATGCTCAAACCAGTACCCATCAGCCAGGGACGAAATAATTACACCTCGGGAGGTGGTAGAATGAATAAAAAAGATATGTCCCGGCTGGATTTCTATTACCAGGCCAACATGATTGATTACTCTTTTGTTCTTATTGGTTTCAAAAAATAACAAATCCCCAATGTTCACTTCGGCCAATTTCAGGCGGTCACCCTCCAGGGACATCGCCCTCGAGGAACGGGGCAGGGAAATATTTTCCTGTAAATAAGAAGTAAAAACAAGGCCGGAGCAGTCCATTCCATCTTTGCTGGTGCCGCCATATTTATAACGAGTTCCCTTTTGATCCAAGGCAAAGGAGGTGATATTATAAACCCGTTTATCTTTGGGTAATTCTTCAGGAGATGCAGTATTTATTTTGGTTACCGGGGGGTTAGTGGGAATAAATTTTTTGGAGCTTAGCCGGGATTCGTGTTCTGTCTGAAGTCTTGATTTTGATGCGCTACATGAAGCAAACAGAGCCATTAATAAAAAAAACAAACCATATTGATAAAAATATTTTCTCATTAAATATTATTGTTTAATGGCATTATAGATCAAAGTAGCCGTTTTTTGACTTGCACCCGGACCACCCAGTTCTTTCTCTAACTCATAATAAGCTTCAAATATTGTTTCCCGGTTATCGTGATTTAAGATTTTGTTTAGTTCTTTTTTCAGGGACTTCTTGTTGAAATCATTTTGGATCAATTCTTTTACGACCTCTTTTTTCAAAATCAAATTCACCAGCGAAATATAATCCAATTTAATTATACGCTTTGCAATCTGATAAGAAATACTGCTTCCCTTGTAACAAACTACTTCCGGCACCTTTAATAAAGCCGTTTCCAGAGTGGCGGTTCCTGAGGTTACAAGCGCTGCTGTAGACATTGTTAATACATCGTAGGTTTTGTTCATTACCAGATGAACGTTTTTCTTCTTAATAAAAGTTTTGTAAAATTCGGGTTCCTGGCTGGGAGCGCCGGCAATTATAAATTGATATCCCTTAAAATCTTCGGTTATGCTGAGCATAGTTTGCAGCATTTTGGAGATTTCCTGTTTCCTGCTCCCCGGAAGCATTGCAATTATAGGACGGGAATCCAGGTTGTGAGATTTCCTAAATTCATTTGCGTCTACCAATTCCCTGTTTGATATAGCATCAAGTAAGGGATGACCAACAAAATGAACCGGAAACTGATGTTTTTTCTCATAAAACTCCTTTTCAAAAGGAAGAATAACATACATCTGGTCTATATCCCGCTTGATATCGGAAATTCTATTTTCCTTCCAGGCCCAGATTTGGGGGGAAATATAGTAGTGGGTTGCGTAGCCCTGTTCCTTCGCCCATTTGGCGATCCTTAGATTAAATCCCGGATAGTCTACAAATATGATCACATCAGGTTGATATTCTGCAATATCTTTTTTGCAAAATGATATGTTTTTTACTATAGTCCGCAAATTAAATAAGACCTCTACAAATCCCATAAAGGCGAGTTCCTTATAATGCTTTACCGTGGTACCACCTAGCTCCTGCATTAAATCCCCTCCCCAAAATCTAAAACTGGCTCCGGCATCAATCTTTTTCAGGGCCTTCATGAGGTTGGAGGCGTGCAAATCTCCTGAAGCTTCTCCTGCAATAAGGTAATATTTCATAATTTATCCTATTTTCTTGTTCCCAAAAGATATGGCATGAGCAAACATATCATCGAATCCCCGGGTAAAACCCTGCTCATGGATATTTCAATTAAATTAAAGTACCATTGATATTGCAATGAGTATAGCAGCCAACACAGTTGCCAAAACTACTCCCCGGGCATGATAAATTTGATTTTTTTTTAAAAATACAAAAAATGGAAAGAAATTCAAGAGGGCTCCCAAAGCTATAATTTTACCTAAATAACCGTTTCTTATGGCATCCTTTAGAGTGGACCCCAGATCCATTTCTGAAAAAAAAGTAATGTACAGAAAGATCCCCGCCGCATTGGCGAAAACTCCAACAAGAAATCCGATCGCTATTTTTTTTCTAAGCATTGAGGTCCCAGGTATTTAGATCCTGTATAAAATGATGAGCGGTCAGATCAAATTGTACCGGGACTACTGAAATATATCCATTTTCCAGTGCCCATTCATCGGTATCCTGCCCGTTATCTTCATTTACAAATTTTCCGGTAAGCCAGTAATAATCTCTTCCTTGCGGATTGGTGCGTTTATCAAATTCTTCTACCCAATAGGCCTTGGCTTGTCGGCATATTTTGATCCCTTTAATATCCGCTTCCTTTAATTTTGGAAGGTTCACGTTTAAAACAACTCCCTTAGGAAGCCCGTTTTTTAATACCTGCCTTGTTATGGATTTCACAAATTTTTTGGCCGGCTCAAAATTGGCATTCAAGGAATAATCTGTCAATGAAAATCCAATTGCGGGAATCCCTTCAATTCCGGCTTCAACAGCCGCGCTCATAGTACCGGAATAAATTACATTGATGGAAGAATTAGAGCCATGGTTAATCCCACTCACGCACAAATCGGGTTTGCGATGCAGGATTTCCTGAGTTGCAATTTTGACGCAATCTGCCGGAGTGCCGGAACAACTGTATTCTTTATGATTGTAGATTTCCTTTATTATAACGGGATCACAATACAAGGTGTCGTTAATGGTAATGGCATGTCCCATGGCACTTTGAGGGCTGTCCGGTGCCACCACTACCACGTCACCCAGTTCCTTCATCACCTCAATCAAGGCACGAATTCCGGGAGCTGTAATCCCATCGTCATTGGTCACTAAAATGAGTGGTCTCTTTTTGGGCATAGATATTTTTTTTATATTGCTAAAATAATAATATCCAAAGGAAAGCTTATCTTAGGCGTCCCACAAATTAATTGTGGGATTCGTAACACTTGGCACAATTTTTAATGTGAATAGACTGAAAATTAATGATTAAAATAATGCGATTTATGAAAAGGAATTCAAAAATTTTAGTGTTGGTGTTACTTATGGCAGCGGCATCATGCAGTTTTACAACTAAATCATTCGATGATCCTGATAAAGACAAACTTTTGATCGATTTGATCACTTATGTCCTTCAACGCGGTCATTATGATGCTAAGGACATAGATGATAGCTTTTCTAAGGAGGTATATAACGACTATCTGAATTCCTTAGATCCGTTAAAAAGGTTTTTTTATGCCGAAGATATTAAGGAATTCTCAGCCTATGAAGACCAAATAGACGATCAGATTAAAAACAAAGAACTTAGTTTTTTTGACCTGACTCATAACAGGCTTCAGCAACGAATGACTGAGGTTAGGGATATTTATAAAGAAATTTTGGCCGAACCCTTTGATTTTTCTGTAAAAGAAGATATCAATACCAATTATGAAGAAATAGAATATGTTAATTCCAGGGAAGAACTGAAGGAGCGTTGGAGAAAACAATTAAAATTCAGTACTCTTGGTAATTATTACGATAAAAAACAGGATCAAATTTCCAATAAAACTTCTCAACAGGGGATGCCCTATGAGGATGAGGCCGGAAACCTAAGAGAACCGCTTTCTCCACATGGGCAGGTTTCAGATACCCCAGCTTCAGAAGAAAATGATTCCATACAAAAATTCAAGACTGATGTTGAATTGGAAAAGGAAGCAAGGGAAAGTTTATTGACTTCCATGGATGAGTATTTTGACTTTAGTGAGGAATTGGAACGCAAAGATTATTTTACCGTTTATATCAATGCCATCGTAGAGGAATTTGACCCTCATACATCCTACTTTGCACCACAGGATAAAGACAGGTTTGATATTGCTATGTCCGGAAAACTGGAAGGAATAGGTGCGAGATTGCAAAAGAAAGGAGACAACATTACTATAATGGAGGTTATCTCCGGCGGTCCGGCCTGGTTAAGCGATAAACTTGGCGAAGGCGATATTATTTTAAAGGTAAAACAAGAGGATGAGGAAAATGCGATAAGCATTTTGGGAATGAGGCTTGATGATGCAGTAAACCTTATTAAGGGTCCTAAAGGTACCAAGGTTACCTTAACAGTTAAGAAAAAAGTTCTTGGAAATACAGAAGATATCACTATTACCCGAGATGTGGTAGAATTGGAAGAAACCTATGCTAAATCTGCACTTGTAGAAAAGAATGATAGGATGTATGGTTTGATCAACCTTCCAAAGTTTTACTTCAATATGGAAAACTACAACGAGCGCAATGCCGCTTCAGATGTGAAGCAGGAAATTATGCGCCTTAAAAAGCAAGGAATGGAAGGATTGGTTTTGGATTTGAGAAATAATGGTGGAGGCTCCCTTAAAACAGTGGTTGATATCGCGGGTTTATTTATTGAAAAAGGGCCAATTGTTCAAATAAAATCCAAACAGGACGGAAAGGAAATATTGGAGGACACAGATCCCAGCATTGTATGGGATGGGCCTTTAGTGATTTTAGTCAATGAGCTTTCTGCTTCGGCTTCGGAGATTTTGGCAGCAGCAATGCAGGATTATAAACGAGCCATAATTATTGGAAGCAAACAAACCTATGGGAAGGGAACTGTGCAAAATGTAATAGACCTAAACAAAACTGTTAGAAGCAATGAATATGGAGATCTAGGGGCACTTAAACTTACTACCCAAAAATTTTACAGAGTGAATGGCGGTTCCACGCAATTGAAAGGAGTTGAAAGTGATGTTGTTGTGCCGGACAGGTATAGCTTTATAGAAATTGGGGAAAGGGATAATGAAAACCCATTGCCCTGGGATCAAATAGAAGCTGCCAAATATAAGATTTGGGATGGTTATATAGATTATAACCAAACCATTGAAAACAGCAAGAAGAGAATGGCAAACAGCCAACAATTAAACCTGATTTCGGAAAATGCCAAATGGGTTAAAGAAAAAAGCGATGAAGAAGTCTATCCATTAAGTTATGATGGATATAATAACCAACGTACTATTTCTGAAGAAGAAGCCAAACGCTTTAATGCTATTTCAGATTACACCACTAATTTGACCTATGAATCGTTGCTCTATGAGGTGGATTTATATAAAAAAGATACTATTCTAAAAGAAAAACGCGACCGTTGGCACAAAAGCCTGAGCAGTGATGTATATGTGGAGGAAGCTGTTAATGTTTTGGAAGATATAAAAGTGAATAATATCAAAAAAGCTAAAGTGGCGAATATCAAAAACTAAAAACTTTTAAATTAAATTTTTAAACGCTTCAAAAAGTAAATATCATCTTTTGAAGCGTTTATTTTTTTGCTGAAATTTAAAGAAAGTTTACTGTTGATCAGATTCAGGTGCGGTTTTGGGAATGAATAAAGTCAAAATAAATATCATTCAGAAAAAGCTATGAAATGAGCATAACGGAGACACGATACAAACACCGATGAAGATATGCGAATTGCATATGACCTATAAAAAACAATAAAAATCTACATATGAAAAGGAAATATGTGTATCCTGTGATTATTCTTGTGGTAGTCTTGATCCTGGTGATGGTGGAACGTTGTTCCTAAATCCAGGGCTTACCAAAAGGGAATCACTTTACACCCTGTTTATTTAAAAATGACAGTTCTGGGTTTTCCAAAATCGAAATCTTGAAAACCAAAATCTGTTGTTTCAAAAGTATTGGTTTTAAATACGTTATTCCCCAGATCGGGAATAGTTGGATAAAAAGAAAAAGAAATTTGAAATGATTTAAAGACCAAATAGTCATTATTAATCAATACCCCAATTCCAATAGAAGAATACAATCTGCTGTTTGTAACTGCGGTATTATTATCTCCAATCATTGCAGCTGAGAAATTAAAAAATGGGTTTAGTCTAAACCCAACTATATTTCTGGGGGAATAAAATTGTGTTTGTATAGAAAGAGCAATTTTCTCAGTGCCATAAAGAGGGCTGTTAAATCCCCCGATTCCTGCATTATTAGCTCCTCGAATTCCTGCTCCATTATTACCCTGAAAAATAGAACTTTCATTTATTGTCAATTTGTCCCCAATTGATTCCAGCCTGTTGACTCCTATAATCATTTGTGGTTTAATAAATTGTCTCATCTTCCAATTACCAATTTCAACCAAATTTGTAAAATAATTTGCCTGGAATGAAAAAGCAGATTGTTCTGTTTTTGATTCCCTGAAAAATGTTCCATATTCAAAATTAGTGCTTAAAAAGCCCCACTTAAAATAATTTCCAAAGGAAGCTCTGGCTCCAAGGTAGAATCTTTCCTGATTGTTTTTTATTTGATATCCTCCGGTTATTCCATAAATTTTACCAACAGGTACATCTTCAATAATTCCATAATGAAATAAATATTCGTCTTCAACGAACTGTCTGGAGGTAATTCCAATTCCACCTAAATAAAAAGATTCACCCGAAAAAAAATTGATCCTGTCGTATTCATCGGTAGGACTTTCTTTGAACTGAATATTTAAGGACCTGGCTGAAAATATAAGGTTGCTGGTTCTTTCCCTATCGGTTTTCCCTTTAAAAATGGGAAAGGAATAACCACCCCAAAAATCCTGGGAATTGAATTTAAAATTTTGAGCATTGTATTGTAATTGTTCATTTTGAAGGGAATCAGTTCGAAATTGTTCGTCAATATAAACACCTCCTGCCCAACGGGTTAATGGGGAATAAAAAATACGGTCAATATTCACACTTTTTCCATAATTATCATTTAGATCAATATGATATTCAACGGATGTTTTAATATATGTGTTTTTGATATTGGGAATCTCATATTTCATTCTGTAAGCGTTTTTTCCATCTGATAAACGCTTTGTAAATTTGTTGTTAAATTCATGACCTGTTCCCAAAAAATTTCTTTCGTGGAAACCAGCTGCTGTTCTTGAGGAAGAAATTGATCCTTTAGGTATTAAACTCCAGGAATCTAAAACTCTTATGTAAATGTCAACCGAATCGGCATTTTGGGGTATTGGTTCTGTTGTGATCAAAACTTCCCGTACAAAGCGTTGTTGTCTTATTAAACGTTCCGATTCACTTAAAGAAAGGGGATCTAATGGTATGTTTCTTCTAAACAGCAAAAGATTTTTTACTGCTAATTGACGTGTCTTGATATGGATTTGATTTCCAAATCGTTCACTCCAATTTTCAGCTTTTTTTGTAGTATCAGAAACAGAATAACCAAATGGATCCAGGGTTTGGATGTTAATATTCCGGATAATCTTACCTTCATATTTTGTGTAAACTTTCGACTTTCGCTTTCTAATAGGGTTTGAGGTTTTTATTTTTGAGGGTTCAAAAATCAACTTGTGAAGAAATGTTGTGAACTTGCTTTTCTTTGAATAAGCTTCAATCTTTTCATATACCTGAGTAGTATCCTGTTCTATAGGTTTATCTTGAGAGAATCCTATATTCAGGCATAAAATGGTAGCCAAAAAGAAATAAAAACTGGAATTAAATTTCATTTTATAATTACTAGAATAAGAATATATCTATCTGAAGGTTAAATAAGAAGTGTTGGTGTACATATTATTAAAAGAAATTTACAACATTTTTTTCAATATTTTAATTTTCAGGAGTTCCAAAAATACAGCTAAACCTTTGATAAAAAGCCTTGAATTTTTAACCAGTTCCATTCTTAATTTTCGAAGTAATAATCATGTTCAGAGGGCTTTTAAATATTAGATAAAGAATACGTCTGATCCTGTAATTATTTTAGTAGTGGCTTGTATATTAATATTGGAAAAGGTTTGTTCTTAAATCCCGGCTTATCAGTAGGACATTCTTTCCGCATCAAGTTTTATAAATATAAATAGGAGGATGGTAAAACTCCATAATCCGGAACCGCCATAACTAAAAAACGGCAATGGGATACCTACTGTAGGAAAAATGCCTATTACCATAGCTATATTTACTAAAAAGTGCAAAAAAATAATGCCAACAACACTATATCCATAAACCCGATGGAACATGGATTTCTGTCTTTCTGCGAGAAATAGGAGTCTTAACATCAGCAAAACAAAGAAAAGTACCACCAGGGAAGTTCCAAGAAATCCCCATTCTTCTCCAACGGTACTAAAAATATAATCGGTGTGTTGTTCTGGAACAAACTGGCCTTTTGTTTGGGTTCCCTCAGTCCATCCTTTTCCCAGCCAGCCACCACTTCCGATAGCAATTTCACTTTGATTGGTATTATAACCTATTCCCTTGGGATCAACTTCCTGTCCTAATACTATATTAAAACGGTCTCTGTGCCTTTGCTCAAATACGTTTTCAAAAATGTAAGCTACCGAGTAGGAGTAACCGATGGCCGTACATATTCCAATAAATAAAAACAGAAAATGTGGACGATTTCTTCTTTTTTGAAACAAGATCAACAGCGTGATAATCCCGGCTGCTATGGCAACGTAGAGAGGTCCGAACAATAATGTAAATACAAATATTGTGATCGCAGCAAATCCGGTAGCCAGATATATTCCAGATAAACCTTCCCTGTATAAAGGAAAAAGAAATGCCGAATATACCATTGCGCTTCCTGCATCGGGTTGTGGTAAAATAATAAGTGCCGGAAGGGCAATAATAAGAAAAGCCTTGATTTGATTCGAAAAATCCTTGATATTGGTTTGGATATCCCCCAGATATTTGGCCAGAGCAAGTGCAGTGGCTACTTTGGCAAATTCGGCGGGTTGAATGCTTATTCCCCCAATTACATACCATGAAGTCGCCCCATTAATGGTTTTTCCGAAGGCAAAGAGCCCTAAAATTGAAATTAGGGACATTATATAAATTACGCTTGAAAATCTCATATAAAACCGTGCTTCTATAGAGAGAAGCACCACAATCATGGCAAAGCTTAAAAGAATCCAAACGGCTTGTTTCCCATAAACTTCAGAAAAATCAAAAATGGAAGAAGGATTGTCACCCAGGGAAGCAGAATAGATATTTATCCATCCAAAACTTACGAGTATGAGATAAATCATAATTGTTATCCAATCAAAATCAACAGAGCTCTTCAACATTATTGATTTATTCTAAAGGGTTCACCGCTATAAGGTTTTTTATATTCCTCCTCCAAACTATGGGTTAAAATCCAGGTTTCCATATCGGTCCTTGTAATGGTGCCTTTCAGGTATTTTTCTATCATTAAACCTGCAATCCTCCCTGCATAACGGCCTCCCCAATATCCATTTTCAACAAAAACAGCTATGGCGATTTTAGGATTGTCTACAGGAGCAAAAGCGATAAAAATGGAATGATCTGTCAACTGTACACGTTTTCCGCCAATTTTTGTAAAATTCTCTGCAGTTCCCGTTTTTCCGGCAATTTCAATTCCGGGGATCCCCAAACTTGATGCGGTTCCACTTTTATAAACCTGATGCATGCCTTCAATTACAGGCTCAAAATTTTTAGCATCTATGGTGGTGTATTTTTTTTCGGTGTATTCTTTATCCTTTATTTTTTGTCCTTCTATTTCCTTCAGAATATGTGGAGTATAAAACCAACCTTTGTTGGCAATTGCAGCGGTCATATTTGCCAGTTGGATAGGAGTCATTAAAACTTCTCCCTGGCCTATAGCGTTGGACAAGGTAGCTGTTGAATACCATTTATAGGTAGGGTAATCATAGATTTTATTATAATAATCGGAGGTGGGAATTTTTCCTGATTTACCTGTTGGCAGATCTGAACCCAGAAAATCTCCCAAACCAAAACTTTTTACATGATTTGCCCATGCATCCATTCCCTGTTGTGGAGAGGGATATTTTTCAATTATCCTTCGGTATACGTTTGCAAAATAGGCATTGCAGGATTGTGCGATTCCCGGGATCATAGACAAGGGCGTAGGATGCCTGTGACAACCCATTTTTCTGCCTCTTCCGTAAGTATAGCCCATATTGCAATAAAACTTATCCTCTGTGGTTACAACCCCTTCCTGAAGAGCTATCAGGGCATTCATGGTTTTAAAAGGTGATCCAGGCGGATATTCCGCCAACAAACCGCGGTCATATAAGGGCCGGGAAATAGTATCATAATATAATTTGGTGAAGTTGGCAGACCTCTGTCGGCCTACCAATAATGCAGGATCGTATGATGGCGCGGTTACGAGGGATAATATTTCTCCGGTTGCAGGTTCTAGCGCAACAATTCCTCCCCACTTATTTTCCATCAATTTTTCACCATAGGCCTGCAAAACTGCGTCTATAGTTAAGGTTATATCTTTACCCTTTTTTGGCAGGGTATCATAAATACCTCCCTTAAAGGCACCAATGTCACGGTTAAACCTGTCTTTTTGAATGTATTTAACGCCTTTTACTCCACGCAATAATTCTTCATATTGACCTTCTATGCCTTGTTTTCCAATTAAATCCCCGGAAATATAATAAGCATTATTATCTATAATTTTTTTGTTTACTTCAGCTATATAACCTAAAATATTTGATCCGTTATGGGTTTGATAATCACGCAAAGATCGTTTTTGAATATAAAATCCTGTATAATTACGCATTTTCTCCTGAAGGTATGCATATTCGGATTTATTGAGTTGAGGAACAATAATTGACGGAAGCCTGGGAGAGTATATTTTTGCCTTGTCCAGTCTTGAAATAAGTTCTTTTGGTGTGATCATTAATATTCGGCAAATTTCAGCAGTATCAAATGCTTTTACATTTCTGGGGATTGCCATAACATCGTATGAAGGCTGATTAGACACTAATAACTCCCCATTTCTGTCAAAAACATAACCCCTTTGGGGGTAATCGTACACTACTTTTATAGCATTATCCTCAGATAATCGGACAAAGGACTCATCGATAACCTGCAAATAAAAAAGCCTGCCAAGGAAAACTACCCCGGTAATTAATATGAAGATATATAACAATAATGTTCTCACCGCTTTTTTGGTTTAAATAATGTCAGACTGATCAGGATTAACAGAATAGTAAATATACCTGAAAAGAGTGTTTTTTTAATGATTAGTAATATATGTGAAAAATCAAACATTTCCAGAGAAAATAAAACCAGGTGGTGAATAAACACTACCACCATAATATAGCCTAATCTTGTTCCAAACGGGGTATTTGAGAGTTTTATGGTTTGATAATCATAGCTCACCCCAAAGGAAAATCTAAGGATCACGGGACGAATATATGCGATAAGAACACAGGCTGCCGCATTAATCCCTCCACTGTCTTCAAAGGTATCAATAGTTAAACCAAAAAAAAATGATACCAGTATAAATAATGATTGAGGAGTCTTAAAAGGGTATAAAATTAAAAAAAGCACATATAAATAAGGATTGATGTATCCCAAAAAATTAATATTGTTCAAGAGTAAAACCTGGAACAATATCAATAAGATAAACCGAATGCTATTTAATATTATTGAATTAGTCATCTATCCCTTCCAATTCTTTTATTTCTTCCTTTTCTTTATTTTCAATTATATATACATAACCAATGTTCGTCATATCGTTAAACAAACGAATTTCAATTGTATAATAACTCTCAGCCTGATCCAATTTAAATTCCTCGATAAGGCCTATTGGGATCCCTTGTGGAAAAATAAGCGATTTACCCCCGGTTACGATTGTATCTCCTACCTTAATTGGGGCCAATCTTGGCACATCAATTAACTGAACAACATTAGGATCTTTGCCATTCCAAATCAAGGAGCCAAAGTGGTTGGTTTTTTTTAGTTGCGCATTTATTTTTGAATGACTGTTCAAAATTGATATTACTCTGGCATAATTTTTTGAAACCTGATCTACAATTCCCACAATTCCCTGGCTGGTAATTACCCCGTGTTCCTTGCTGATCTGGGAATTTCTCCCTCTGTCCAGTGTGATATAATTGTCGGTTTTTGAATAGTTATTGTTGATGACCTTAGCGGTTCTAAAAAGGTAAATTCCATTGTAGGAAGTTGAATCTTCAAAATTTATAACAGCTGAAGTATCCTCAATATTAGCAAGCAATTTTCTTAATTCCTTGTTTTCTTTCAATAACCTTTGGTTGTAATCTTCAAGGTAGAAATAAGTTTGAATATTATTGGACCAATTGTAAATTCCTCCTGTAATAAAATTGGCGGAACTTATATATTTGCTTTTGTGAAACGAATTGGACTGAATGGTTAAAAATAAAGACAAGCCTAACAGCAATAGAAATAAGATGTTATTCTTATTGCGGATAAGAAAATTAAATATCTGCTGCATAACTTAGGTCCTACTTTATCAAGATTCCTTTGTACCTGTTTAGGTTTTTAAGGCATATTCCGGTACCGCGAACCACGGCTCTTAATGGGTCTTCAGCAATATAAACGGGAAGGTCTGTTTTTAGGGATAGACGTTTATCCAATCCTCTTAACATAGATCCTCCACCGGCAAGGTAAATACCTGTATTGTAAATATCCGCAGCCAGTTCCGGCGGGGTTTGAGACAGGGTTTCCATTACGGCATCTTCAATCCTCAGGATAGACTTATCAAGGGCTTTGGCAATCTCACGATAAGAGATTTGAACCTGTTTAGGTTTACCTGTAAGCAAATCACGTCCCTGAACGCTCATTTCTTCAGGCGGAACTTCCAGATCTTCGGTCGCGGCTCCTATTTGAATTTTAATTTTTTCAGCAGTGCGCTCTCCCACGTATAAATTGTGTTGGGTACGCATATAGTACACGATGTCGTTTGTAAAAACATCACCTGCAATTTTAATTGATTTGTCACAAACTATACCTCCTAATGCAATAATGGCAATTTCGGTGGTACCACCTCCTATATCAATGATCATATTCCCTTTAGGCTGCATAATATCTATTCCAATTCCAATAGCAGCTGCCATAGGTTCATGAATCAGGTAAACTTCTTTTCCATTAACACGTTCGGCACTTTCTTTTACCGCCCGCATTTCCACTTCAGTAATTCCGGAAGGGATACAAATTACCATTCTCAAAGCAGGGGTAAACCACCGTTTTTTTAATGCCGGAATTTCTTTGATAAACATGCTTATCATTTTTTCACTGGCGTCAAAATCGGCAATCACTCCGTCCTTTAATGGGCGAATGGTTTTAATGTTTTCATGAGTTTTTCCCTGCATCAGGGCCGCTTCTTTTCCCACGGCAATAATTTTTCCTGTGGTCCTGTCTCGGGCAACTATAGACGGGCTATCCACAACCACTTTATCGTTGTGTATTACCAGGGTATTTGCAGTTCCTAAATCTATTGCTATTTCTTCAATGAGAAAATCAAAAAATCCCATAGTATTTTATGTTGAGGTTAAGTAAATGTAGTGAAATTAATGTTTGAAATGTCGGGTTCCTGTAATCACCATTGCAATGTTATTTTGGTTGCAATAATTTATGCTCAACTGGTCCTTTATAGAACCACCGGGCTGGATTACCGCTGTAATTCCTTCATTCCCTGCAATTTCCACACAATCCGGAAAAGGGAAAAAGGCATCACTTGCCATTACGGCTCCTTTTAAATCGAAATTAAAGGCTTTGGCTTTAACAATACTTTGGTTCAAAGCATCTACCCTGGAGGTTTGTCCAGTTCCGCTTGCCAGTAATTGTTTGTTTTTTGCTAAAACGATGGTATTGGATTTTGTGTGTTTGCAAATTTTAGAAGCAAAGATCAAATCATTTAACTCCTTTTTATTGGGTTTATTGTTGGTAACCAACTTTAAATCCTCAAGACGGTCGGTTTTGGAATTCCTGTCCTGAACCAAAACTCCGTTTAAACAGGTCCTTACTTGTTTTTCTGGAAGTTCTATTTCTTTTTGAACCAGGATGATCCGGTTTTTCTTTCCTTTTAATATTTCTAATGCTTCTGCATCGTAAGTTGGTGCAATTACCACTTCACAAAATAATTTATGAATCTCCTCAGCGGTA
This sequence comes from Flavobacteriales bacterium, assembly GCA_038241065.1. Lineage (GTDB taxonomy): Bacteria > Bacteroidota > Bacteroidia > Flavobacteriales > Flavobacteriaceae > Gillisia. The sequence continues at coordinate 3,559 of JBBRGD010000002.1, read as the reverse complement.
GCTTTGTCAATTTTGACATTGCTTATTAAAACTCCGCCAAATGCTGAAACAGGATCTCCTGCCAATGCATCGTTATATGCTTCTACAAGAGTGTCCCGTTGTGCAAGTCCGCAGGCATTATTATGCTTTAAAATTGCAAAAGTAGGACTGTCATTCTTAAATTCGTTTATCAGGTTCACCGCGGCATCTACATCAAGCAGATTATTGTAGGACAGTTCTTTTCCGTGCAATTGATCGAAAATAGCATCAAATTCACCGTAAAATATTCCCTTCTGATGTGGATTTTCTCCGTAACGAAGTTCTTTTCCTTTTTGGAAACTCAATTTAAATACATTTTCTTCTGAATTAAAAAAGTTGAAAATAGCGGTATCGTAATGTGAGGAAACGTTAAAGGCTTTTCCCGCAAATTTTTTCCGGTCTTCCAGGCTTGTTTCTCCGTTGTTTTGAGAGATCAATTCTAAGAATTCAGAGTAATCATCAACAGAAGAAACGCAAAGCACATCCTTGAAGTTCTTTGCAGCAGCACGAATCAGGGATATTCCCCCAATATCAATTTTTTCAATGGTATCTTCTTCAGAAGCTCCTGAAGCAACCGTTTTTTCAAATGGATACAGATCCACGATCACAATATCGATCTGAGGGATTTCAAATTCCTTCATTTCGGCAACATCGTTAGCATTGTCCTGTCTGTTCAGGATTCCTCCAAAAACTTTTGGATGCAGGGTTTTTACTCTTCCGCCTAAAATAGAAGGATAGGAAGTCAGGTCCTCTACAGGGATAACTTCTATTCCCAAATCTTTAATATATTTCTCTGTACCACCGGTAGAGTAGATAGTAATTCCAAGTTGATGCAGTTTTTTTGCGATGGGTGCAAGTCCATCTTTACTAAATACTGAAATCAGGGCAGATTTCGCTAATTTTAAATCGCTCATTGTGTTGAATTTGTTCTAGTTGCAAAAGTAACCAAATCACCAAATAATTTGAAGATCTAAACTTTTATTTCTCAAAAATAATGTAACGAAAATTTCATCTCTGCGTCTTATCTTTAATATATGCAAAACACCTGATTTTATTATGCTGATTTATTTAAGGGTCTTAAAGGAAAGTTTCAATTTTGCTATTAATGCATTAAGAAACAATAAACTGCGAACCTTTCTGTCGCTTTTGGGGGTGACTATTGGCATTTTTTCAATTATAGCTGTGCTTGCAGCGGTAGATTCCCTGCAGCGTGAAATAAAAGGCAGCCTGAGTTCTTTAGACAATAGCACCATTATTTTAATGCGGTTTTCCTTTGGTCCATCCGAAATTCCCAGGTGGAAAAGGGAGCAATTCCCGGATATGTCTTATGATGAATATCAATACCTAAAACGAAATTTACCGAATACCGAAGCCGCCAGTTTTTCAATGAATGTGCCCCGGGAATCCATTAAATTTGAAGAGAAAACTACTGCCAATGTAGATATAGCTGCGGTTACTCAGGAATATCTTCAAATTGAGGATTTGCAAATATCCCAGGGACGATTTTTTAATGAATCTGAATCAACAAGTGGTTCTCCGGTAATTGTTCTGGGGCATGAGATTGCTCAAAATCTTTTCGCAAACAGCAATCCCCTTGGGAAAGAAGTTCGGCTTTACGGTCGAAAATTTGCTGTGATAGGGGTTCTTGAAAAGGAAGGTGCCGGTTTATTTGGCAATTCAAAGGATGCAAGTGTATGGTTGCCGGTTAATGTAGTACGTAGGGTTTATGGCGATAATAATAAGTCCACCTTCCCCCAAATAATATTGAGACCGGATGACGGGGTAGATAATGCCGAATATATAGCGATTTTAAAACAGAAATTGAGAAATTACCGCGCGTTGAAACCGGATGAAGTAGATAATTTTTTTGTAAACCAGTTGCAGGGATTTGCTGATCTAATAGATAATATCACTGGGCAAATGAATTTTATTGGACTTATAATAAGCGGATTTTCCCTTCTGGTAGGTGGTTTTGGAATTGCGAATATCATGTTTGTAAGCGTGAAAGAACGTACCAGTCTTATTGGAATACAAAAATCCCTAGGCGCTAAAAACAGATTCATATTATTTCAATTTTTGTTTGAAGCCGTTATTCTTGCAATAATTGGAGGATTGATAGGATTGGTCCTGGTATGGGGTGTCTCTCTGGCCGCATCTCAGTTTACGGGCGATTTTGAATTTATACTATCTCCTTGGAATATGTTTATTGGTACTGCGGTTTCCGCAGTTATCGGGTTAATCTCCGGGATAATCCCGGCAATTTCAGCTTCAAAACTAGACCCGGTGGAGGCGATACGCACCGGAATGTAAAGTTAGAAATTAGTATTGAGATATTAGTATTGAGTATTGAGATGTCAATGTCTAAATAATATCTATCTGATTTGATATTCTATTTTTTTTGTACTTTTGGTTTTCCTTGTTTCTTACGTACTTCTAACTTAAAATTCCCGCTACCTTCTCATTAACAAATTCTAAAAACCGTTCATCTTTTGTTGAAAACGGATTTGCTGTATTGGAATCTATATCAATTTGACCTACATTTTCACCATTTAAAAATAATGGGACCACAATTTCCGCTTTTACGTGTATACTGCAGGCAATGTAATTGTCCTGTGCTTTTACATCTGCAACTACAAAATTTTGATTTGAAACCGCTACCTGTCCGCAAATCCCTTTTCCAAAGGGAATAATAATATGGTCTGTTGGTACTCCTGCAAATGGTCCTAATTTCAATTCGTTTTTATCTCCATTTTTAAAATAGAAGCCCACCCAGTTATAAGAAGGGATATTTTCTTTTAACAGTTCGCATAATTGGGTTAACCTGTCATCTACCGATAACTCCCCGCTGTTTAAAATAGATTCTACCTGAGGTTTTAATGATTGAAATTGCATAGAATTAATTTTTTTGTAAAAGTATTTAAAAATATTAGGATGTGGGCCTTGTAATTTTCTATAAATTTGTTAAAACCGAATTTCCTTTGCTTCAATTATTCAAAAAATACAAATCGGTACTTCGATTTATTCTCATTTTTTTGGGAAGCTAGTTCATTTTTTCTATTTTATATAATGGATATCTAGAATTTTTTCAATCCCAAAAATATTACCCCGATTTTTTTACTCATTTGGTAGCGGTACAAAGTGAATTAATTATAGAAAGCCTGGGATATTCCTCTAAAATCCTACCGCACCAGCAGGAATTGTCCATGAAATTGTTTATCAATAACGTTTTTCTTGCGCGGGTAGTAGAAGGCTGCAATGCAATAAGCGTCATTATTCTTTTCACTTCTTTTGTGCTCTCATTTTTTGCGAAAATTAAAACCACTTTTATATTTATTCTAGCCGGGACGGTGATAATTTATGTGATGAATATCCTTCGAATTGCCTTATTGGCCATAGGGATCTATAATTATCCACAACATTCAGAATTTTTGCACAGCATCGTATTTCCGCTTATTATTTATGGGACAGTATTTATTTTATGGATAATTTGGGTGAGAATCTATTCAAAAATTTCAGCTTGATGAAAACGATATACAGAATA
>JBBRGD010000001.1:0-30029 GCA_038241065.1 Flavobacteriales bacterium | reverse complement strand
GAAGAATCCCGAGTGCTCATTGGGCAAATCATAAATGAAGGTCAATAACATTTTTACAACGCGCACCCGCGCACTCATAGAGAAATACCAATAATACTACGCCTTAAAGTGCACAGCATTTCACGGCTTATTTCTATCATGCAATTTCTGAAATTGTTTGATCCACTTTTCCCATCATATAAAAACCCATTTCTGAACAGAAATGGGTTTTTTAAATTATCAATAGGATCAGAAAGTCAAACTTTCAATTTTTATTGTAATACGGGTAAGTTTATGGAATGAATGTGGAAAACATATTTTTCCAATTCCTCTTTCATTTTATTTTTGTAAATCTCCGATTCCTCTTTCATTTCTTTTACAAGAGTATCATAGTATCCTATACCGTTCAATAAATTACTTTTAAACTCCTCAAAATATTTTAATTTTCGCCCATTTATTGTTTCTACAGAGTCTTCAATTTCATTTTTTAAATAATCTACATAAATCCCCAACTCTTTAACAAACATGTTCGGTCTGTAAGTATCGTTTAGCAAGTTTATTTTTCCATAGATATGATTAACCATTTCAGAAAGGCTAGTTTTTTTCGAAAAATAGGCCATATTCGGTCCCGGACATACCGAAACGCTATCCCCATCGGCAGTTCTCAAAAGGCCGAGGTTTATATAAGGCGTTGTTACCAAACCTGTGCAAATACAAGATTTTTCGGTAATCTTATTGTATTCTCTGCTGTGTTGTTCCTTCGAAATATCTTTTTTAGCATCAAGTTCTTTTATTTTTGCCTTCTGATATTGGCGGGAAGCAATACAAATAGGCCTATCCGAAAATTCTTTATTAAATAATTTTAAAAATTGACTCGGGCAGGTACTCCCAGGTCTTCCTTTTTCTATTTTGGCATCTCTTTCCAAATCTTTTGAGGAATCCCTCAATGCGTTAAAGGGAATTCCCATTGGTGAGGTATTGCTCAAATACAAATCTTCTTTACCCGCATTTAGAAGTTTTTCTAAAGTATTATCATCGACATTAACCGCTTCAGGTACAAGCAAAAATGGGGTTCCCCATCCTATACTGTCAAGGTTATAATAATCTAATAAAAAGTTGTGTTCTTTAGAGGTTCCAACCCCGCCCTGAGCGGTAATCTTTAAGTCTAAAGGCTTGCTTAATGTCGGCTTTCCGGAAAGCGAAAGAGCTTCGTTTAAGATGCCATGAACTTCCTGAATTAATTCAGATTTATTTTGTTTAAATTCTTCTAGGATCGGCCCCATTAAGAATCCATTGGTTGCAAAGGCGTGCCCTCCACAATTTAATCCGGATTCGATTCGGTATTCTGAGATCCAAATGCCTTTCTTTGCCAAGAATTTTCCCTGCACCAAAGCCGAACGGTAATCACTTACCTTTAATATTATTTTTTTGCCAAGTTTTCCATTCTTATCGGGGAAAAAATCATCAAAATTGGATATATAACTGTATAATCTTGGGCTTAACCCGGCTGAAAGCACCAATCCTGAATGATTTAGGTTAGAGTTTGCATAACCTCTTACCGCAGCGTGTGCATCATTGAATTCTATAGGTAACTTTTCACCTTGTTTGGTGTAATTGTCCTTATCAATCTTGGTCATAATGTTTACATCAATAGTACCAAGAACCAAATTTTCCTTCAATTCTTTTTGAAGAGAGGTTTTTGCATTTTCATCTTTTTCCTCAAGCATTATCTGGTATGCTTTTTTAAGCTGAGAAAAATCGGGAAGCATATCAAAGTACTTCGTCAAATTACTTCCTGCATTAAAGGACTCCTGTTTTAGGTTTTTAAAATTATTTGAGACAATTAAATTGATAAGATTAAGATAAGCAGTCAGTCGTTTTGCCCTGTAATCCTCTTCTTTCTTATCTATTTCTGTATAATTCAGATTGTATTTTTTGCAATAAAACTCCCTCATTCTCTCAGCTAAACCATCATCTACCAATGATATAACTGACGAAATTCCAAAATGAGATACCTTTACCGGCGTATCTATTGTAAATCCAACTCCCATAACCGGGATGTTAAAACTATGTGCTTCTACCATATTAACAATTAGTAAGATTATTATTTCTTTTTCCTATGCAAAGATAGTTATCTTTTATAGCGCTTATTCCCAAATACAAATTTTATTTTTAATGATTTTAAATAAACAACTTTTACACAAATGATTTTCAAATAAAAAAGGTAGTTTTTAATTCAAAGTTTATCTTTGACGTATCCATTTTTCACACGGAGGCAAAAGCAACTAATTATAAAATCATTTGCCAAATAATGAACAAAACTATATTATTTCCTAAACTAAATAATGTTTTAGTTGGGATATATGCACCAAAAATGATATCTATCACCTCAATCAAAGCTCAAAACTATTTATAAATTTGCTTTCTGATATATTTAACCAAAACAATAAACTTTGAATTCAACACTCAAAACAGATTTTCTTATAATTGGTTCCGGAATTGCCGGGCTAAGCTATTCTTTTAAGGTTGCGGAACATTTCAGACTTAAAAACGAAAAGATTTCCATAACAATTATCACCAAAGCAAATGAGGAGGAAGGGAACACAAAATATGCTCAAGGTGGAATTGCTGCTGTTATGAAATCTACCGATTCTTTTGAAAATCACATTAAGGACACCCTAATTGCCGGAGATGGTCTTTGTGATGAAAATGTAGTTAAAATTGTGGTTGAAGAGGCTCCGGAACGAATTGAGGAGTTAATTGCATGGGGGACAAATTTTGATAAAAACCAGCAGGGAGAATATGATCTGGCAAAAGAAGGAGGTCATTCAGACAGCCGGATATTGCATTATAAAGATTTTACAGGCAACGAAATAGAGCGGGCCTTAATACATCAGGTAGAAGATCATCCATATATAACTGTTCTAGACCACCATTTTGCCATAGATTTGATCACACAACACCATTTGGGAATTACAGTAAACAGGAAAACACATGATAAGAAATGTTTTGGGGCTTATGTTTTAAACCGTAAAACAAATAAAATTCAAACCTTTCTGGCTAAAACAACGCTGCTCGCCACGGGTGGAATTGGTCAGGCTTACAAAAATACCACCAACCCAACAGTGGCAACAGGAGATGGGATCGCAATGGCATACAGGGCAAAGGCTTTGATTGAAAATATGGAATTTGTGCAATTTCATCCTACTGCTTTATATAATCCTTCTGATAATCCTGCCTTTTTAATTTCCGAAGCGGTGAGGGGGGCAGGAGGTATTCTGAGAAATCGTGATAACCATGCTTTCATGCAGGATTATGACGAGCGAAAAGATCTTGCGCCACGGGATATTGTTGCCCGATCTATAGATGCTGAAATGAAAAAACACGGAGATCTGCATGTTTATTTAGATGCCACGCAAATTGATCCGGAAAAATTACAAACCCACTTCCCAACCATTTATAACAAATGCTTGTCTATTGGAATAGATATTACTAAAAATTACATTCCGGTAGTTCCCGCCGCACACTATTTGTGTGGTGGTATTAAAGTAGATGAAAATGCCAGAACTTCAATTGTTAATTTATACGCTTCAGGGGAATGTTCTGCAACAGGTTTACATGGAGCAAACAGATTGGCTTCAAATTCGTTGCTGGAAGCGTTAGTATTCTCCCATCGTGCATACCTTAAAGGAGTGGAAGATATTTATAAAATTGGATATCAACAGAATGTGCCTGATTGGAATGATGAAGGAACAACTATACCCAATGAACAAATTTTAGTAAACCATACCAAAGCAGAATTACAAAGCATTTTGAGCGATTATGTTGGTATTGTAAGAACTGATTTGCGGTTAAAAAGAGCATTGTCACGTTTAAAATTGATTTATGAAGAATCCGAAGAACTCTACAAAAAATCGAAACTAACTGTTTCTATCTGCGAATTAAGAAACTTAAGAGGTATCGCTTATCTTATAACCAGAGCAGCAGTTGAAAGAAAACAGAACATTGGGCTTCATTTTAATTCAAACAATAAACATTCAAAATTTAAAAAAACTGCAAATACTTGATCAAATAAAAATAATTGATCAAAAAGTAAGATTTGTAGACTCCTTTAAATTATGGTTTTTTTTATGTTCAAAGAAAACTTTGCTTAAAAATAACAGAAAAATCTTCAGTCCAAAATTAGGAGATAATTTAAAGACATTAAATAAATCTGATAGGTTTTTATAAACTTCCCGGATTAAAATTCTTGTTTTTATAATATCCGGTAGAATAAAGATATATTTTTCAGATGTTCAATTATTATGAATCAAATCAATCTTCAAATTTTGTAGGGATAAAAATATTTTAATATCGGATAGGTTTAATTTTTGAGTAAACCGATAAAATTGTATATTTGTTGTATGTGGAGAATAGATGTGACATACAGGCAAGAATTACAAACTACTTTTGATAGATTGTACGAGAAAAAAGCGATGCTGCAAAACAGCAGGCCATTGCCAAATATCGCATTGCAAAAAATCAGGGAAGCCTTATCTATAGAATGGACTTACAATTCCAATAGTATAGAAGGCAATAGCCTTACTTTAAGGGAAACACAAATGGTATTGCAGGAAGGTATAACCATAAAAGGAAAATCGCTTAGGGAACATTTTGAAGCTAAAAACCATGAGACGGCTTTAAATTTTTTATATAAACTTATAGATGAAAATTATTTGCTCAGCAGTAAAGATATTCTATCACTGCATGAGTTGGTTTTAAGAAGTATTGAAGACGATTTTGCAGGAAGATTAAGAAATGCCGGGGTTCGTATTGCCGGGGCAAATTTTCTGCCTCCAAATGCTCAAAAAGTTTCAGGCTTATTAGATGAATTAATTCAATTTGTAAACACAAACACTTTAGAACTTAACGATATTGAATTGGCTACAGTTTTTCACCATAAATTTGTCTGGATTCATCCATTTTTTGACGGAAATGGAAGAACGGTTCGTTTGGCCATGAATTTATTACTTATGAGAAGCGGTTTTCCGCCGGCTATCATTTTAAAAAATGATAGAAAAAAATATTATGATGCTTTAAACTCTGCCAATAAAGGCAATTATTTAAAATTAGCATTGTTGATGTCCCAGGCATTAGAGAGAACCTTAAACATTTATCTTCAGGCACTCCCGGATAGTGATCTTGGTTACACCGAGATTTCCAGACTTGTGGAAGAAGAAGAATTGCCTTACGGGCAGGAATATATCAGTTTGTTAGCCAGAAAGGGTAAAATAGATGCTTACAAAGAAGGCCGGAACTGGCTAACAACAAAAGAAGCTGTTCAAGATTATATCAAAAATAGAAAGAGAAACCGTTAGCAAACCATAAGTCTTTTTTTAAAAGATCAGGTCTCACAGGTATTTAAAACCTGTGAGACCTTTTGATATAATTTTAAAATTTGATAAATTAAAACTGGGTGACGTAAATTCTATTTAACCGATTGAAACTTTAACCATAAAAACTTTCTGCTAAATGAATAAAAGTAGCTAAGAGTAAATATGATATCAGTTTAAAAATTTAGTGCGCTCCCAATTTACCTGGTCTGATTTCATCTCGCCACATCTGTAACAAATGTTACTGCATTAAGTGACATGAACATGTATTTTTACCTTTTTAAAATTTATAGCTATTGGAAAAGTATTTAAATATTACGCAGGATTCGTTTACCGGGTATTTTAATTACCTGATTCAGGAAATCACAAATCCCTCGTGGACCAATTATTTTTATTGGCTCATCGTCTTGTCCTTGCTGGTTTGGATTGTGGAGATCATCATTCCCTGGCGAAAAGATCAGAAGATTTTCCGAAAGGGATTTTGGCTGGATTCGTTTTATATTTTGTTTAATTTCTTCCTATTTTCACTTATTGGTTATAATGCCATATCAAATGTAGGAGTAGAATTATTCAAAGATTTTTTGCATATATTCGGAATTGAAAATATCGTGGCTTTTAAATTGGAAAGTTTTCCTGTTTGGTCACAGTTGCTGATAATGTTGGTAATAGCCGATTTCATTCAATGGAACATTCACCGGCAATTGCATCACAGGCCTTGGTTGTGGGAATTTCACAAAGTTCATCATAGCGTGAAGGAAATGGGGTTTGCTGCCCAATTCAGGTTTCATTTTATGGAAACTATTGTATATAAAACCGTTCAGTATATTCCGCTGGCAATGATAGGTTTCGGGATCCAGGAATTCTTTGTGGTTCATATGTTCGCTGTTTTTGTGGGACATCTCAATCACGCCAATGTGGGTTGGAATTACGGAATTTTCGGATATATTTTTAACAATCCGAGAATGCATATCTGGCATCATTCTAAGAAATTACCTGAAGCGCATCCGTACGGAATGAATTTCGGTTTAACTCTAAGCATTTGGGATTATTTATTCAGAACGGCTTATATTCCGCAGAATGGAAAAAATATAGAAATTGGATTTGAAGGAGATGAAAATTTTCCCCAGGATTTTGCAAATCAATTGATGTTTCCATTCAAAAAAAGTAAAAATCAAAAAAAAACTAAGTTCAACAAAAAGTTAGTACATGAAAATAAAACAATTTAAGGATGCTCCTCTTGCGCATTATTCCTATGCAATTGTGAGTGAAGGTAAGATGGCACTCGTTGATCCATCCAGAAACCCAATGCAATATTATAAATATGCTGAAGAGCAAAACGCAAAAATAACAGCGGTTTTCGAAACTCATCCACATGCGGATTTTGTAAGCAGTCATCTGCAAATTAGCGAGCAAACCGGGGCTGATGTTTATGTGAGTAATTTATTAGGAGCAGATTATAAACATACACCTTTTGATGATGGCAATTCCTTTAAAATGGGGAAGATCATTTTTAAAGCTATTAATACTCCAGGACATTCCCCGGACAGCATTACTGTTGTAGCGGAGGATCCGAAGCAAACCATCTTATTTACCGGAGACACCTTGTTTATTGGTGATGTGGGACGGCCCGATCTACGTGAAAATGTTGGGAATATGAAGGCCAAACGGGTAGAGCTGGCAAAAGATATGTACCATACAATGCAAAACAAATTTAATCACTTGCCGGATGAAGCCCTCGTATATCCTGCTCACGGTGCCGGATCGCTTTGCGGAAAAAATATGAGTGCAGATTCTTCAAGCACCCTGGGAAATGAACGGATGGGAAATTGGGCATTTAAAAAACAAACTGAAGCCAAATTTTTGGAAAACATATTGGAAGATCAACCTATTATTCCTTCCTATTTTGGTTTTAATGTGGATATAAATAAGCACGGTGCCGAAAACGTACAAAATTCCAAGGGGGCTGTTAAGTTGAAGCTATTGGCAGAAAAATTGGATAAAGGAGTTGTTGTGGTAGATACCCGCGATGGGGATATTTACAAAAATGGACATTTCCCTAACAGTATTAATATTATGTCCCGATCTGATAAAGATGATTTTGAAACCTGGCTGGGAGTTTTAATAGAGCCTAAAAAAGCTTTTTATTTGGTAGTGAATAGTGTTAATGAGATAGAATATGTTATGGAAAGGACAGCCAAAATAGGATATGAAAAACAGATAAAAGCAATTGTTACCTTATCTGATAAAGTTTCTGTTTCTTCAGATAAACTGGATAAGAAACACTTTAAGAAAAATCCTGAAGATTATACCATTGTAGATATCCGAAGTAAAAGCGAGGTTGCCAGCGAGAAGATCTTTGAAAATGCGTTGTCATTTCCTTTAAATGAATTAAGCGACAATGCCCATAAAATACCTGCAGACAAACCAATTGTGGTCCATTGTGCCGCCGGTTTCCGTTCGGCAGCCGGGAGCAGTATTTTGGAAAATAAATTTAAAAACACCAGGGTTTACGATTTAAGCGTTGCGATTGAAAAGTTCAAATAATTTTATCCGGTAATTCTAAAGGAACTTTTACAATTTAATTAGGCCTGATAGGCTTTTATTACCTGTTAGGCCTTTGTTTTTTCCCAATTTGCCAATAAAATCATATAGAAACAGCCATATTTTTATATATTTACAAGATTCACAGAAAATCAGGTTTTCAAACAACAATTTATGGAAAAAAAATATAAAGTAAAAGTGAATGATACTTTTGAATATAAATTTACTGATGGGCAAATTACATCGTTAGATATTCAGGAAGTTTCAGCTACTAAATTCCATGTTTTAAAAGAGAATTGTTCTTTTAAAGCTGAAATTATAACCTCCGATTTTCTTAATAAAAACTATACCGTAAAAATTAATTCAAACATTTACGAAATCGATATTTCTGATCAATTAGATCTATTAATCCAGGAAATGGGCTTGTCTTTAGGTTCCGTTCAAATAATAAATGACATTAAGGCGCCAATGCCTGGATTGATCTTAGATGTACTTGTGCAAGTAGGCGATACGGTTAAAGAAGGTGATTATTTATTGGTGCTGGAAGCGATGAAGATGGAAAATACGTTGACAGCCCTGGGAGATGGAGTGGTGAAATCGGTATTAGTTATAAAAGGGGAGAAGGTAGAGAAAAATCAATTGTTAATTGAAATAGAATAAATTCAGATGCAGGCATGCAGTTGTTAGTTTCCAATTTTTTAGAATTAAATGCTAACCGGCAATTGTTGTATGCGCCAAATGTATAGATATCCTTAAAATGAAAAAAATACTAATTGCCAATCGTGGGGAGATTGCTTTACGGGTGATGAAAACGGCTCAGAAAATGGGTATAAAAACGGTAGCGGTTTTTTCTACGGCCGATCGAAATTCCCCACATGTGAAATTTGCCGATGAAGCGGTTTGTATTGGAGAACCACCATCTAACGAATCCTATTTGTTGGGGAGTAAAATTATTCGCATTGCAAAAGAGTTGAATGTTGATGCAATCCATCCCGGTTATGGGTTTTTGAGCGAAAATGCCGATTTTGCAGAAGAAGCTGAAAAAAACGGGATCATTTTTATTGGTCCACGGTCTAGGGCAATCCGAATTATGGGAAGTAAATTAGCCGCTAAAGATGCCGTGAAAAAATACGATATTCCAATGGTTCCTGGAATTGACGAGGCCATTACCGATGTTGAAAAAGCAAAAATAATCGCTGTTGAGATCGGATATCCTATTTTGATTAAAGCTTCTGCCGGAGGTGGAGGGAAAGGAATGCGCGTTGTAGAAAAAGAAAAAGATCTGGAAGATCAAATGAAACGTGCCATCAGCGAGGCGGAGTCTGCTTTTGGGGATGGATCGGTTTTTATAGAAAAGTATATCAGCTCCCCAAGACATATCGAGATTCAGGTTCTTGCCGATGCACATGGAAATATAGTGTCTCTTTTTGAGCGGGAATGCAGCATTCAGCGCCGACATCAAAAAGTGATTGAAGAAGCGCCTTCTGTAGTTATAACGAAGGAGATTCGTAAAAAAATGGGGGAAGCCGCTATTAAAGTTGCTGAAGCCTGTGATTATGTAGGTGTTGGAACGGTGGAATTTTTAATGGATTCAAATAAAAATTTCTATTTTCTGGAGATGAACACCCGGTTACAGGTGGAACATCCGGTTACTGAACTTATCGTAGGGATGGATCTGGTAGAACAGCAAATAAAGGTGGCAAGGGGCGAAAAATTGGCCTTTTCCCAGCACGATATAGAGATTAACGGGCACGCAGTGGAATTGCGGATCTATGCTGAAGATCCAATGGCAGATTTTATGCCAAGTGTTGGTACGTTGGAGCGATATCAAATCCCGGTGGGCGAAGGAATTCGCGTGGATGACGGCTTTGAGGAAGGAATGGAAATACCCATCTATTATGACCCAATGTTGGCTAAACTTATCACTTATGGAAAAACCAGGGAAGAAGCCATTCAATTGATGGTTAAAGCCATTGACAATTACGAAGTGAAAGGAGTAATGACCACGCTTCCGTTTGGAAAATTCGTATTTGAACACGAAGCGTTCCGCAATGGAAATTTTGACACTCATTTTGTGAAGAACTACTACTCAGCTGAAAAATTACAATCAAAAATTGAAGAGGAGGCGAATTTAGCTGGATTAATTGCATTGAAATTATATCTGAAAGATCAGGAATTACTGCGCTTACCAATAAATTAAAATTGTCTTGTTGGGCTTGTTGAAACAGGTTCTTCAAAATTATTTTCAAACAAGTTCTATAAGACGAACAATATTTTTTTGAGAAAAATTATGAGCCAAAATATCGAGAAATTAAAGGAAAAAATTGCCCAGGCCCATTTGGGTGGTGGTGAAAAACGGATTGCCAAACAACACCTAAAAAAGAAATTGACTGCCCGCGAACGGGTGAATTATTTGCTGGATGAAGGCTCGTTTGAAGAAATTGGGATTTTGGTAACTCATCGGACCACCGATTTTGGAATGGAAAAGGAAATTTATTATGGCGATGGGGTAGTAACCGGTTATGGGACTATTAATGGACGTTTGATCTATATCTTTGCACAGGATTTTACGGTTTTCGGAGGAGCATTATCTGAGACGAATGCCGAAAAAATTTGCAAAGTAATGGATCACGCGATAACAGTTGGCGCTCCCATTATTGGATTAAACGATTCCGGTGGCGCTAGGATCCAGGAAGGCGTTCGCTCTTTGGGTGGATATGCAGATATTTTCTATCGCAATGTTCAGGCCTCAGGGGTTGTTCCTCAAATTTCGGCAATTATGGGACCTTGCGCCGGGGGATCGGTATATTCTCCTGCAATAACAGATTTTACCCTAATGGTGCAGAATACCAGTTATATGTTTGTGACCGGTCCCAGCGTGGTAAAAACAGTGACTAATGAAGAAGTTTCTTCTGAAGAATTGGGAGGAGCAAGCACACATTCTACCAAATCCGGGGTAACTCATATTACTTCTTTAAACGATATTTCTTGTTTGGAAGACATTAAGAAACTGATGAGTTATCTTCCTCAGAACAATAAGGAAACAACAGCAAAATTACCCTATATTTTGGGCGATGAGATTCGTGATTCCCTTGAAACCATAATTCCGGATAGTTCCAATAAACCATACGATATGCACGTGGTGATAAAAGGAATTATAGATGAAGCTTCCTTTTTTGAGATCCATAAAAACTACGCCGAGAATATTATTGTTGGTTTTGCCAGATTGGGAGGAAGGAGTATTGGGATCGTTGCCAACCAGCCTATGAGTCTTGCGGGGGTATTGGATGTTAGTTCCTCAAAAAAAGCCGCGCGATTTACGCGTTTTTGCGATTGTTTTAATATTCCGTTACTTGTGTTAGTTGATGTGCCCGGATTCCTTCCCGGAACCGATCAGGAATGGAACGGAATTATCCTTCACGGTGCAAAATTATTATACGCATTGAGCGAAGCAACTGTGCCAAGAGTTACTGTAATTACCCGAAAAGCTTATGGAGGAGCTTATGATGTTATGAATTCTAAACATATTGGTGCCGACTTAAATTTCGCCTGGCCAACGGCTGAAATTGCTGTAATGGGTGCCAAGGGTGCAAGCGAGATTATTTTCAAAAAAGAAATACAGGAAGCGGCGAATCCCGGTTTAAAACTTTCGGAAAAAGAAGCAAAATATGCCGAGAAATTTGCAAATCCTTTTGAGGCCGCCCAACGCGGATTTATCGATGAGGTGATAATGCCAAAAGATACCAGAAGAAAATTAATGAAGGCTTTTAGTATGCTGGAGAACAAAATGGTTAATAGGCCAGACAGAAAACACGGGAATATTCCGTTGTAAGGGATATCAGAAAAAATTTTTATGATTGAATCAGATTAATTTCAACCGGTTAATTCTCGTTAGCCGGTTTTTAAAATAAAATCCGGAAATAAATTTCCGCCATAATAATTTCGTTTTAAAAAGCTGGGTTTATCTGCCAAAGACTTCAATTAATCATCAAACATATTTCTTAAAATTCAAGATTACTTTCAGAATGTATTAGGCTTGTATGCTTTTCATTTAAAATAAATTTTCCCAAAAGTGGTTAAATATTTGATAAACTCATTTTATACTGTGATTTTTGCTTTCATTTTTTATGAGTGGATAAATCATCTCAAATAGATTAACTTGAAATTTTTGAATTTATGGATTTTATTTTTGAACCCTGGCCTTGGTATGTAGCTGGCCCAATGATAGCTTTAATTATGTTTCTTCTAATTTTTGTAGGAAAACAATTTGGAATGTCCTCAAATTTAAGAACGATCTGTACTTTATGCTGGGCCGATAAAAAGGCCGATTATTTCGATTTTAACTGGAAAAGTCAACGTTGGAATCTTATAGTTGTTTTTGGTGCGGTAATAGGAGGATTCATCGGCGCTCATTTGCTAAGTAATGGATCTGCGGTAGCAATAAACCCGGATACTATTTCCAATTTGAAAAATTTAGGCTTTCAAAGTGCGGGAGGATCTTATCTCCCTGATGAATTATTTAGTTTGGATGCACTCACGGATATTAAATCCCTAGCGATTTTAATAATTGGAGGTGTTCTTATTGGATTTGGAGCAAGATATGCAGCCGGTTGCACCTCAGGACACGCGATTTCAGGGTTGAGCAACTTGCAATTACCATCTTTAATAGCGGTAATTGGGTTTTTTATTGGCGGTTTGTTTATGGTTCATGTATTATTTCCTTTAATATTTTAAAAATGAAAAGAACATTAAGTTATTTATTTATAGGGATCTTCTTTGGAATTGTAATGTATAAATCTGAAGCAGCTTCGTGGTTTCGGATCTATGAGATGTTTCAATTCCAGTCTTTTCATATGTACGGGATTATCGGATCTGCATTAATTCTGGGAATAATTGGGATTCAGTTGATCAAAAGAAATAAACTGAAATCCTTCTTTGGGGAACCTATTCAGATTATTCCAAAGGAAAAAGGGATCTGGCAATATTTGTACGGTGGGATTGTATTTGGTTTAGGTTGGGCCCTTGCAGGAGCATGCCCCGGACCAATTTACACATTAATAGGAGCAGGATATATGTCCTTATTGGTGGTTTTAGCGGGAGCATTACTGGGGACTTTTATTTATGGATTGCTTCAAAAGAAATTGCCGCATTAATTATAGCATCAAATAAATCTCAAATTCCCGAAGTTTAGGGACAGTGAAGTCCAAATTATTTATCTTCAGAAAAAAGATAAAAGTTAGGCAGGGAAATTTTAAACTTTACCACAACCAGTCTTATAATTATAACGATCAGGGAAGTTATTATATAAATTATTTCCTTTTCCACACCAAGTTTGTGTAGAATAATGAATACAAGCCCTCCAATCAAACAGGCAGTGGCATAAATTTCTTTTCTGAAAATAACTGGGATCTCATTACATAAAATATCACGGATCACACCTCCAAAGGTACCTGTCATCACTCCCAATGCGATAGAAATTACCGGATTCAGATTATTTTGAATCCCTGTTTCTACTCCAATAATTGTAAATATTCCAAGGCCAATGGTATCAAAAAGGAAGAGTGATGTCTTTAAATAATAAATTTTTTTTCTGAAAATGATAGCCAGAATGGTTACAATCCCAATAAGATATATATAAATAATATTATCCATCCAAGTTACAGGAGTATTGCCTATTAAAATATCCCGAACTGTTCCACCGCCAATTCCCGTAACAAATGCAATAATAAAAATACCAAAGACATCAAGCTTTCGGTTCATGGCAGACAAGGCTCCGGAAATTGCAAAAGCAGCGGTGCCAAGTATTTCGAGAATATTGAAGAGGTTTATTTCCATATTGGCTGCAAAGGTACTTTTTCTCGCTTTAGATTAAAATTAACGCAAAAGTTTTTAGATATAGGAATATAATTTAATAGTTTCAAACACTCTTGTATTTTTACTAAAGACCAAATTTAAATAAATAACATAAACAGTAAGTTTTTTAGCTAAAGTTGTTATTTTTACCAAACCAAAATACACTTGAAATGACCGATAAAGTTGAAAGAATAAAATGTTTGATAATAGGCTCCGGGCCCGCTGGATATTCTGCTGCTATTTATGCAGCCCGTGCCGATATGAAACCCGTGATGTATACCGGAATGGAACCAGGAGGACAACTAACCACTACGACAGAAGTTGATAATTTTCCGGGATATCCTGATGGGATTGATGGACCAACAATGATGGTAGATTTGCAAAAACAAGCCGAACGCTTTGGAACACAGGTGAGATTTGGAATGATTACAGAGGTTATGTTTAGCAAAAAAGCAGGCGGAATTCACAAAGCCTGTATAGATAATTCTACCTGGGTTGAAGCCGAAACCGTAATTATTACTACCGGTGCTACGGCTAAATATTTAGGTTTGCCAAGCGAACAACGCCTTAGAGGTGGTGGGGTTTCTGCCTGTGCAGTTTGTGATGGTTTTTTCTATAAAGGTCAGGACGTTGCAATTGTTGGCGCCGGAGATACTGCAGCCGAGGAAGCAACATATCTCGCCAATATTTGTAACAAAGTTACCATGTTGGTTAGGAGTGATAAAATGCGGGCTTCTAAAGCCATGCAGCACCGCGTAGCTAAAACAAAAAATATAGATTTGCGCTTTAATACGGAAATTGAAGAAGTTTTGGGAGACCAGGTTGTTGAAGGTCTTAAAATGATAAATAGGAAAACCGGATTAAAAGAGGAAATTGATATTACAGGTTTATTTATCGCTATCGGACATAAACCCAATACCGAAAGTTTTAAAGGTGAGTTGGATATGGATGATATGGGTTATTTAATTACTAAAGGGAAGACTACAAAAACCAATCTTCCCGGGGTATTTGCCGCAGGAGATGTTCAGGATAAGGAATACCGTCAGGCGGTTACCGCAGCTGGAACCGGCTGTATGGCAGCATTGGATGCAGAGCGCTATTTAACTATGGTAAAAGAGAAACAAGAAAGTGAAATAAATGTTTAATTAATTTGAAAGGAATAGTTTTAAAGAAATGAAATTGAAACTTAACTGAAAATTTTTAGGTTAAGATGCAAATTTTATTAGAAAGAATAAAAGCTAAAAGTCCCGATTTCGGGACTTTTTTAGCTTTTATAAGGTTACAATTAGTTATCTATTTTCACCTTTTTCTTTACATCTCCATCCTCATCAATTTTGATTTTAATCTTTTCATCATCGGTTTTAATTTTGATTTTATCACCGTCGTCTTTTATCTTCATTTCAGTATTCATATCATCTGCTTCCTCATTTGATTCAGTGGTTTCCCTACAAGAGACAAGCATAATACTGATAGTCATTAAAAACAATACAGATTTAAAAAATCGTTTCATAATTCTTGGGTTTTATTGGTTATTAAAATTAAAGGTAGCTTAATTTTAACCAGATAAACTCAGTTTAACATAAAAAATAAGATTTATGTTAAACGACTCCGCCA
This sequence comes from Flavobacteriales bacterium, assembly GCA_038241065.1. Classification (GTDB taxonomy): domain Bacteria; phylum Bacteroidota; class Bacteroidia; order Flavobacteriales; family Flavobacteriaceae; genus Gillisia. The sequence goes on along the minus strand of JBBRGD010000001.1, from coordinate 14,670 downwards.
TCGATATTTTTAGGACAAGCTATTATTTGATTGGATTCGAAAAGATTTGAGATATTCTCTTTCTTTACAATATTTTCATTTTCATCCAAATTTAATCCGGTTAGCGCACAAAATATACTTATTAATGCGGCTATGAGAATTTTAGTTAAGGCAATCATAGTTAATTATTTTGAATTTCTATCCCGTCTTTATCGATCCGTATTTTATTGGAACTGTCTTCATTGATATTTATGCCTTTCCCATTGATACGAATTTTCACATTATCTGTAGAATCTCCTCCTTCAAAATCGATGGTCCCATCAAACTCATTTAAATTATCCCAAGAATCTTCATTGTCGCTATTCATTTGTTCTATGGGACAATTCTCGCAAGTGGTGCTATTATCATTTATTTTTAGGTAATTCCCTTCTTCCCCATAATTCAAGATATTGCCGTAAAAATCGGAAGAATGATGAAAATCTTCGATGTTTTTATCGGGATAAAGTGTGGAACCTATTGGTAAATATAGAATTACCCTAACATCCTGATCTCTGTAGTTGTTATTTAAATTGGAAGTTAAAAATGAATTCAGGAATAGTTTATTATCAGAAAACTTAGTGCTATAATTGATATTTTCAGCCCGGGTCCGGGCATCCTTGTAATCACTGCCCTCAGCTGATTTAACAATTTCAATTTTCCCAATGGAATCCCTGGTAGATTTAATAACCAATCTAACATCTGTAGAATACATGACCTTGTTGTCATCCTTATCATATTTTATTTTTACATCACTCTTATAGATGTTTGAAGAATAACGCGGATCAGACTGCATTGCCAAATAAAGTGTATCCTGAGCTGTTACCGGTAAAACTTCGGAAATTATTACCTCACCGTCAAAAGCACGCTGCGTAGCCTGTTGGATACCAATTACAGCCAAACCTATTACAGATAGCAACCAGAGACCTAATAATACTAATTTTGCCGGGGTTCCCAAGGATTTTAATTTATTTACCAAGATCTTTAACCCCAAAATAAAGAGGAAAAAGAAAGGGATGCCTACTGCAAAAAAGCTAAGTAATGAAATTAACCAAAGTGGGGACCCAATTGCAGCCATTTCAATATAATCAGTCCAGGGAGCATCAAATAATCCAAAAATTCCAACGGTAAATAACCCAATAAACAACCCGATGAGAGTAGTTCCGGCAATAAGCAGTAGCAAAATTCCGATTAGTTTTACAAAAATATTAAGAAAAAAAAGTATAACTGCTCCAATTCCAGTAGCCGCTGATGTTGCTCCTGACTTTGCCTGTTTTCCAAATCTTTCATAATCTACGTTTTTTACTTTTCCTGCAACATCCTCAAATCCTTCCCTTATTTTTCGCTCGATATTCGTTATATTCACTGCTTCCCCACGCATGGAAAGTTTGTCGGCGGTTGTTTTTGCTTCAGGGACAAAGATCCATAGCGCAATATAAATAAGTATAAACGCGCCACTAGAAGCAATGCTAAGAATGATCCAAAGTAATCTTATCCAAATAGGCTCGATGCGTAAATAATGACCTAAACCGGAGGAAACCCCACCTATGTAGGAATGTTCTGTATCCCTGAACCATTGTTTTCCAGAAGTATGTGAATGTGAATAGTGAGGTTGATCCTCAAATATTTCTTCGTCAACCATATAATCTTCAGGTTGACCCATAATTGTAATAATTTCATCAACCTCCTTGTTACTGATCACCTGCCGTTCATTTTTAATCTTTTCAGCAAATAACTCGGCAATCCTGGCTTCAATATCCGCTATAATCTCATCCTGACCTTGAGTATTGGCTAAAGAGCGTCTAATCGCATCAATATAATGTTGCAATTTGGCATAAGCATCTTCATCAATATGAAAGAAAATGCCGGCAAGGTTTATATTTACTGTCTTATTCATGATTCTTATTTTTTTGTGTGGTTACTAAAGTTACAGCAGTTTGCAAATCATTCCAGGTGTGAGTGAGCTCTTTTAAAAATTCCTTTCCGGTATCAGTCAACCCATAATACTTTCGCGGTGGTCCGCCGGTGGATTCTTCCCAACGATAATTGAGCAATCCTTCATTTTTTAACCGGGTTAGCAGTGGGTAAATTGTTCCCTCTACCACCAGTAGTTTTGCGCTTTTAAGGGTGTCAAGAATTTCGGCTACATACGCATCTTTGTCTCTCAAGATAGAAAGTATACAGTATTCAAGCACGCCTTTACGCATTTGGGCCTTGGTGTTTTCAATCTTCATTGCCTTTGATTTTGAGTGTTGTTAAACTGTTCATTTTTTGATTGATTTTTTCCAACGTGGGTTGGAGTGATGAAATTGATGCTCAACGGATATTTGTATAAATGACCTTCGCTCGCTTTAATTGTTGCTGTTATTACTGATATAATATCGAGGATTAATAATGCCAGTAACAAAAGCCCTATAAATCCAATATACAGCACAATGGGAATTGCACTTGCAACATGACTTATATTGATGAATTCTTCTGAAATGGAGAATGGTTCGTGCAGACTAAGTTCAATTCCCAAAAAAACGATTCCTGCAATCCCAATGCATACCAACATTATAAAATAGAGAAATATGCTTATTTGAAAATTGATGGCTTGCTTTCCGTGTTCGTCTACGAAGGGATCTTGCTTTTTTGCTGTCCAGAGAATAAGCGGAAAAATAAAATTTCCGAACGGAATAAAATACTTTGAAAATGTGGACAGATGTATTAAAGCAGACATCGTTTTATCCGGATTTGCGGTTTGATTATTCATGACAATTGATTTTCTTATACAAATATATATCTTTAAAAAGGTAATATGCAAAACAAAGTACTATAATTTTTATCTGAACATGAAAATTTAACATTTCGTTATGTTTAAATTTTTGAATACTTTTAGGAAAAACAAAGATCAACTATGAAAATCTCACCGGGAAAGCTCAATTCATTTCTATTGTTAAAATTACCAAGCGCCTGGATATGCGGGGTTAGGGTACAACAAATTGACAATCAACGTTGTGAGACAAGCGTAAAACACCGATGGATCAATCAAAATCCGTTTAACTCCATGTATTTTGCAGTACAGGCAATGGCTGCCGAATTGAGTACAGGAGCAATGGTTATTGGACATATACAAGAAAGCGGTAGAAAAATATCCATGTTAGTGGCTCAAAATAAAGCTGTTTTTTCAAAAAAGGCCACAGGAAGAATCAGTTTTGTGTGCGATAATGGTCAGTTGGTTTCTGAAGCGATTTCAAAAACAATTGAAACTGGTGAAGGCCAAACCTTTTGGATGAAATCTGTTGGGGTAAATGAGGATGGAGTGGAAGTCTCGGTTTTTGATTTTGAATGGACGGTTAAACTAAAATTGAAATAAATAATGGGATTTTATTGATACACGGAAAAATTGAGTAAATCAATTAAATCCAAAATATTTTAAATCCACGTGAAAGATATAGATAGTGTTAAATTTCCATAATTATGGATTTGCTCTTTAAATTTTAAGTATATTTAAGGACCAATCTAAATTTCCCTGCCTATTGATTTATCTCTACTTTTTCAAAAGATTTTAACAACAACCAAATACGTATCAAATTATGGCGAGAGCAATGTTTGAATACACCAAAACAATACTGTATAAAGTAAGTTTTGATGCGGTACTTTTCTGTAAGGAAGTGAAAAAAGCAGTTCAAAGGTTATTACCTCATGAAATTGATGAATTAAAAATCTGGATTATTTCGCTTACAAGACAGAATCCGGAATTAAATTCATGTCTAATATATTTAAACTAAAATAAAAGCGGCCATTAGGTCGCTTTTATTTTTTGGTGTGGTTAAGTGGACTAATTATTTTCACATTCTGAAAGGTGATTGCTCCTTTAATAACCCCTGCAATGGAGCTTCTCAGAGCTTCAATAATCTGCATTTTCAGTTCGCTTTTATTGAATATCAAACTGACTTCCCTCGCTGGAATGGGATCATTGAACATCCTTAAATTTTTCTTTTGGGTTTCATTGAGGTCCAGTGTGTGTAAATACGGCAACAGCGTCATTCCCAGACCTTCATTAGACAATTTTATAAGGGTTTCAAAACTGCCGCTTTCCAGTTGAAAATGATCTCCATCATAATTTCTGGAAGCTTTGCACAAATTGATAATTCCATTCTTAAAACAATGACCGTCCTCCAAAAGTAACATATCGTCTATATCCAAGCTTTCAACCTCTATTTTGTCAGTTTTTGCCAATCTGTGGTTCTCTGGGATATAAGGAACAAAAGGTTCATAATACAATATCTGTTCTTTAATATCTTCCAGTTCCAACGGGGTAGCTGCAATAGCTGCATCCAAATGTCCTTCCTTTAAGCGTTCAATAATAGTATTGGTGTTAAGCTCTTCAATTTTAAGCTTTACCTTGGGATATTTTTTTATAAAATTGTTGAGGAACATTGGCAATAAAGTAGGCATTATGGTAGGAATTACCCCCAGTCTAAAGGTGCCACCAACAAAACCTTTTTGCTGATCTACGATATCCTGAATACGCTCGCTCTCATCGACAATATTCCGGGCCTGGTTAACTATTTTTCGGCCGGTTTCGGTCAACTGTATTGGTTTTTTGCTTCTGTCAAAAATTAGAATATCCAATTCGTCTTCCAGTTTTTGGATTTGCATACTCAAGGTGGGCTGAGTAACAAAAACTTTTTGTGCTGCTTTGGTGAAATTTTGATGTTCGGCAACTGCCAATACATATTTTAACTGGGTAATTGTCATAAAATTGATTTTGAACTATTACAAAAGTATCAATATTTTCTATTTAAAGTTCACCTTTATTTTAATTTATCTATTGATTAACGGATGAGCCCGATATTAAACATCAATGGTGTTCCTTTTACTTCAAATTTCGCATCATTCCATTGAGGTGAGCCATTTGGACTCATTTTATTATTTGAGACCCCGTAGGACTCTATCGGCCTGCCAGTAGGTTCAAAATCCATTTGTCCATTGCCATTTTTATCGTGAAAACTGGAAATGGCATAGGTTCCCGGAGTAATGCCTTCAAAAGTAATTATTGCAGTTCCGTTTACAATTTCACTTTTGGCATTAAACTTTGGTTTGGCTTCCATAAAAGTCATTTCAGTGTAAAGACCAAATAATACAGCTCCTTCATTGGAGTCCATATTTTTAACGCTAACCGTAATTGTGGTAGTATTATTTGATTGAGCCTGAAATTGCTGTGCTAAAAACAAGGCGATAAGTATGGCTATTGTTTTCATAATTGTCTGGTTTAATGTCATTTTAATGATTCTTCAAAGATAATGTTCTTTAAGTTACCAGCTTGCTAGGCATATACCCCTGATGTTCTTCTTATTGATTTCGCACCTCAAAGCACCCCTGGCAGGTTTTTGTAGGATCATCACCCTTCCAGGGTTTTTTTCAACCCTGGAAGGGTTTCAGCGTTGGTGTAAAGGTAGTCTTAATTGGTAGGTTCAAAAACAACTATTCGAATAACAAACTGTTTATTTCTCCCAAATTTTGATTATGACTATGATAAAAGATGAAATTTTCCAATCCGTCAAAAATCTTCAGAACTTCTTTTCTTTTTAACCTGGTTGGCTTGGTTGATAAAAAGCTTTTATAAGAAGACCACCTGTAATTCGATATACTTGCAGAAACCCCATGATGCACAGGATTGTTATGGATATAATAGATGAGTTTCAGGAAATATTTTTCGCTTTTTACATGTTTACGTTCCAGGCTTTTTTCAAAAATACTTCCTGTTCGATTATAGTTTTTATTGATAGTCTGAGCGTAAGAATTAAAACAATGTGAAAACTGCCTGGAAGCTGAAATAATCTTGGGTTTGGTTAAAGTTTTATAAGTAAGTTGAGAAATATCAATTTCTTCCTCACTTTTCAGATAAACTAAAAAATGAAAATGATTTTTCATTAAGCACCACGCATAAGTTTCGGCAATAGGTGAAATATACTTATCATAAAGTTTTAAAAAGTAAATATAATTTTCCTCTTCAAAAAATAAAGGCTCTCCGTTATTTCCTCGATTATAAATATGATAGTAATTGCCCGGGGATAAAACTTCTGTTCTCATCTTTGAGTAAGTTAATTCTGATTCATCAATTTAAAGATAGATAATTCTTGCTAAGTATCGACATTTTCTTGCATGACAAAGATGTGAACCAACAGCACCCTGCCAGGGAAAAAAAACAACCCTGGCATGGTGGGGGTCTTTCTACAACAGTCCTCTCGCTTTAATTTCCAGATATTTGTTGATGGTATTGATGCTGAGGTCTTCGGGACGGGTGAGCAAGGTTTGGATCCCGTTTTGCTGTAATTTTTTTGCCATAAGTCTTTTTTCAAAGGCAAATTCCTCGGCAATAGTTTGATGGGCAATCTCAGAAACCGACTTCATTTTATTCTGAATAATCTTATCCAGTTCTGTATTTTCAAAGAAAATGATCACCACAACATGTTTTTTGGAAAGGGCTACTAAAAAAGGAAGTTCCCGTTCTAAGGCGTTCATGTGTTCAAAGTTTGTGTAGATCATCAGCAAACTTCGCTGTCTTATCTGGCGTTTCACAACGGAATATAACAATCCGAAATCCGTATCTAAAAACTGGGTTTTAATATTATAAAGGCTATCCAGCAATTTCTGTAAATGCGTTTTATTCGAAATTGCCGGAATCATGTTTCCTGTCTGGTTGGAAAATGAGAGCATTCCCACTTTATCTTTTTTCTTTAAAGCCACATTTGAAAAAGCAAGGCAACTATTTATTGAATAATCCAGCAAACTTAATCCGTTGAAAGGCATTTTCATTACCCGCCCGGTATCGATAAGGGAATAAACAGGTTGTGCTTTTTCGTCCTGAAACTGGTTCACCATTAAATTGCCGTGTTTTGCGGTTGCTTTCCAGTTGATACTTCGTGTATCATCACCGGGAACATATTCTTTTATTTGTTCAAATTCCTGAGTATGACCAATACGACGGATCCTTTTTAGACCAAATTGCCTGAGTTTATTGTCTATAGCCAGAAAATCATATTGTTTCATTTGAATAAATGAAGGATAAACCTTTACGCTTTGATCTTCATCAAATACCCTGCGTTTTTTGACCAATTTTAAGCTGGTGGAAACATACAGGTTTAATTTTCCAAATTTGTATTCTCCCCGTTTGACGGGGCGAACTGTGTATTCAAATTTTGATTTACTCCTTGCCGGGATTTCGATTTTTTTTAAAAAATCCCGCTTTTGAAACTGAATGGGAAGTTCATCGATTATTTCGATAAAAACTTTAAAATTATACCTGTTTTCAAGCTGAATTGGAATCGGGTTTTGATCGGAATTTGAAAGTTTTTCCGGAAGTATCCTCCTGGCAGCTATTCCTTTTCTTGAAAAGAGGATAATGGCATCCAAAATTGTAAATATCAAAAGCAATACTGAAAAAATCCAAGCAAGAGAATATAATGTGGGAATCCAATAGGAAAACAGGAAGATCAGAGCGATTGCAAAAATCGCTGAAAAAAACCTTGGTTGAAAATAAATCGATTTAAAAAACCTGCTCACTTATCTTGGAATTTCTATGGTATTGGCGATGAGATCTATAACATTTTCCTGGGTAAGCCCTTCCATTTCCCTTTCCGGGGAGAGGATAACCCGGTGCGCCAATACTGGCACCAATACTTTTTTAATGTCTTCTGGAATTACAAAATCACGTCCCTGAATGGCAGCCATGGCTTTTGAGGCATTCATTACAGCAATAGATGCGCGAGGAGAGGCTCCAAGATATAAATGCGGATGATTCCTGGTCTTGATAACCAGTTGTGCGATATAATTAAGCAGTTTTTCCTCCACCAATACTTGCTGAATCTGGATCTGTAATTCCTGAAGTTTCCCGGGAGTTAAAACCGGTCTGATATCAGCATCGGCCTTAGCGCCTTTTCTTTGATGATGCGATTGAAGGATCTGGATCTCCTCTTCCGGTTTTGGGTAATCAACTTTAATTTTAAATAAAAACCGATCCAGTTGTGCCTCCGGTAAAGCATAGGTTCCTTCCTGATCTATTGGGTTTTGTGTTGCCAGCACCATAAACGGAGGTTCCATGGGATATCTTTTTCCATCTATCGTAATCTGTCGTTCTTCCATCACCTCAAAAAGCGCGGCCTGAGTTTTTGCCGGTGCGCGGTTAATTTCATCTATTAGAACGATATTGGAAAAAATAGGGCCGGCCTTAAATTCAAATTCTGTTGTTTTTGGATTTAATACTGAAGTTCCTAAAACATCGCTCGGCATTAGATCCGGGGTGAATTGAATTCGACTGAAATCGGTTTTTAGTGTTTTTGCAAAAAGTTTTGCGGTTAAGGTCTTTGCTACCCCGGGAACGCCTTCAATTAAAACGTGGCCGTTTGCCAAAAATGCAGTAATTAGAAGTTCTATAAAATTTTCCTGGCCAATAATGACCTTTGCCAATTGGGATTTTAAATCGGTTACGGCGATTTGTAAATCTTCCAGCGGAATGCGGTTATTAAAGTTTATTTCAGGGTTTTCGGAAGTCTCGTTATTCATCATTCTGGTTGTTTAAAAGATTGAATCACATCGTTTAGCTGCTGCAATTCATTTTTTGTAATCTCAGGTTTATTTGAAAGCTCATTTATTTTTTTGAAAAGGGCATCTGTTTCCGGGATACTGTGATCGCTCTTTGCAGCAATTTCCTTATAAAATGCTTCATTTTGTAGAGAAGTGTCAATCCTATACCGGGTTCTAATATAATCATAAAAATGATGTATTTTTTTTAAGGCAAGGGCTTTGTATTGCTTTTGTTCCAAATATAGATCGGCTATAGTTCCTGAATATTCATAGGTTTGGTTTTTTAAAGGTTCAACCACAGGAATTGCGCGTTGTTTTCTTTTTCCTTCAAAAATTATGAATAAAACACTTCCGATAAGAGCAAAATAATAAGCCCATTTTAAAGCCCTGTTTTGCAATAAAATGTAAATTGGAGAGGTGTAAAATGCTTTTCCTGTCTTATAATAACGGTCCCAATAAACAATTTTGGAAATATCAATATAGCCTAAAACAGCTTCGGCATAGTTAAAATTTGATTTCGAAAGCAGAAAATAATTGCTGAATGCTTGCGGCATACTGTGCATAAATATGCTTCCTTTTCCAAATTCAGTTTTTAAAAAGTTCACATTTGTTCCATCTGTGCCTTTAAAGGAGTTTAAGGCAGAAACTCCTAATATTTTGTTATTCAAGGTGTCAATTTTACTGAAATAAACCAGCGGCACCTCATGTTCATATTTGTAGGGAACAACTTGCTTTAATTTGGGATTAACCAGATTTATGAACGGTTGTGAGGAAAGATCTGTACCGGGAAGTTTTATGGCCGTCTCAACCTTGAGCGTGTCCAGCAGATTTTGGCTGAAGGAATTTGCCGAAAGAAACAACGTGTTTCCATCGCTTACCCAGGTCAGTAACTTTTTCATTTCGGCATCGTCAAAACTCAATACATCATTTAAAAAGAAATAGGTTCCTGAGTGCTCTTCATCTAAAAATTCAAAAGGGGGAACGTTGACTTTTTCTATTTTGGCGGAAGAGCTTTCTTTCCAGGATTCGTATAAAACAAAACTTCCTAAAGCAATTTTATCAGATTCCAGGTAACTCGGGTTCCAGTTAATGGGTTCAGGTTCTGTAGCTTGAAAGTAGGTCAGGAATAAAACCAATAACAAAATTCCGCCAAAAGCTATTTTAAAACTTTTATTCATCCGGAATTATTTTTATGGAAGTTTGCAGCTCCTGAATGTTGCGTTGAGCAAGATTAAAATCCGGTTCTGTAATGGCAAAACTTCCGTACCAGATAAAATCATAGATGCGCATTACTTTTTTGAGTTGCACCCGAAGTTTATCTGCTTTAATTTCATTTAAATATTCTGAATTGGTTTTCTGAAATTCGTAGTTGATCAGTTTTTTTTGATTTAATTGCCGCAGAAGTTGCAGGTAATAATAACGAACGGCCAGGCGGTAATCTCCATCATTTATCGCAGCTTCTATCAATTCTCCGATATTCTCAGATCTCACAATATTTTCTTCATCATTTAAAAATACCAGTGGGGCTTCCTGTTCATCCAATAAAGACCTCGCCGGAATTAGCCTTATAAAAAGCCAGATTATCAATCCAATAAATGCACCCAGAATGAGATATGGCAGGATCTTTAGAAAGATCGCCACAAATTCGTAAGCCTTGTAATCCCCGAATAGCCAATTTGTAAATTGCTGATAGCGCATATTTATCCATCGTTTAAATCTGGTCCACCAACTGTCATTTTCAACCGTGCTTAAATAATCAAAAGAAGGATCGTTTTTTAATTCGGCTATTTTATCGATATTAAAATCTATCGGGTTCAGGTTTGTGGAAGCATCATATTGTATCTTCTTTTCTTCAACAGAAAGCGAATCCTGCGCCTTTACTGCAAGAGAGCAGAATAATATGAAACCGAACAAAACCCAGGATAATCTCATAGTATTTAATCACCTAATTTATCAATAGTTTCATAAGTGCCCGTGAGATTTTTATGTTCATTTAAATTGAAATAAATAAAAGCCAGGGCGATAACGAAGATGGAGGAGAGCAAATATTGAATCACTGATGAAACGACATTGAGCAGGATAAAAATCCAATCGGAATAGGAGACCGGGTCAGCGAGGGAGCCTTCCTGAGCAACAGTAAACAATTTCATAAAAGTGTATATAATTAGCGGAAGCTGGAAAACCAGTCCAATTACATATACTAGCAGCCAAATAACCACTATGGAGAAGAATGTGGTCCACCAGTGATCCTTAACCAGTGAAAAGCCATAAGAAATTGAATCGCCCAGGCTCATTTTATTAAATACCAAAACCGTTGCCACCAAGCTAAGAGGCACCATCAGGTAAATTCCCGGGATTATAAATAATATCAATCCGGTAAAAACAATAACTGCAGAAATGATAAAAACCATAAACAGTTTTCCGAGATCATCCTGAGCCCCGGTTTTAATTTCGGCTTCATCCACAGTGCCATTATTTTCAATATAGGATTTTATATAATGAAGTATTGTGCCGTAAAGCGAAGCGTAAAACAATAATAAAGTAACTGCCAATATAAAAAATGAAATGATAAATTCTCCGGAATTTCCTTCCATTGCCAACAGCGGATCTCCCGCTACTGAATAGGTATAATAAGCTAGTGCCGCAATCAATAAAATGAAGGTGGGTGCGACAACCTGGGTAATACTTTTGATGAGAGCTTTGTAATTTTCTCTTAGAAACTTAAAGGTCACACTAATTATTTCCCCAAGTTCCCGTTGTTTTTTAAACTGAATGTATTGGTTTTGCATGCTTGTATTTTAGCTTATTTAAATATAATGGATAATACACATAATAAAACAAAATGCTCAATAAAGAAAGGCATATTATTAAAATGGCCAACCAATCGGGCATATTGGTTTGACGTGTGACAAAACCCTCCAGGAATCCGGCAACTATAAAAAACGGGATGGTGCTTAATACTATTTTTAATCCGTTTTTAATGCCCTGGACAAAGGAAGCCAACCGTGTATAAGTTTGGGGGAACAGAATGCTTTTGCCTACTACCAATCCGGCGCATCCGGCAATTATTATTACAGATATTTCGATTGTGCCGTGAATCCATATTGTCCTGGCCGATTCCCAAAGCATTCCGTTTTGATAAAAAAAGTATTGAAAAGAACCCAACATGATTGCATTCTGCATTAAAACAACCGCAGTGCCCAATCCTGCAAAAATTCCTAAAGTGTAAGCCATCAGTGCAACCCGGATGTTATTTATAGTTATTCCCAGGAACATATCCAGTTGTCCCATTTGTTTATAGACTGCCATAGGATCATTTTTTTCGATATTTTCCAAAGTCATATTAATATAAGAATCCCCTAAAATTGCCCGCACAAAAGCCCCATCGCTGGATGCTGAAAAAGCGCCCACGGCTATGAATATTGCAAAGATCAAAAAGCTAAGAAGCAATTGTTTTTGAAAATTATAAAACAGCAGGGGAAAGTCCTTAGAATAAAACCTCCAAAATACATTTCCCGGTTCTTTTTTATTGGTGTAGATCTTTTGGTGGGCAGATGCAGCTAATTCATTTAAATAAGCAGCGGTATTGCTTCCGGGATAAAAGGTTTTTGCATAGCTTAGATCGTCAGTAACTTCAAGGTAAAGCGCAGAAATAATTTCTGGAGCATTCGTCTTTTTATTTTGGAGTTCCTTTTCGAATTTAAGCCATTTATCCTTATTTTGCTTGACGAAAGCAGCCTCTCGCATAGGTAGTTTATATTTGCACCAAAGAAACGTATTAAATGGATAAATTTCAAATAGAAACCGCTCAAAATATAGGAATACATCAAAATGTTGCAGGAATAGGGGATAGGATTTTGGCCTTTTTGACAGATATTTTAATTATTGTGGGATATGCCATTCTCGCATCTTTGGCTATTGCCGGTTTGGGAATGGAAAAGGGGGAGCAATGGATTTATTATCTGATAATAGGTTTACCTGTATTTTTATATTATTTGCTTTGGGAAATTTTTAATAACGGACAAACCCCCGGAAAAGCAGCGCTTGAAATTAGAGTGGTGAAACTGGATGGTTCCAGGCCAAGGTTTAGCCAATATTTAATAAGATGGTTACTCAGGTTAGTGGACATTAGTTTTAGCAGTGGGAGTATTGCGGTGGTTACGATCCTTTTAAACGGAAAAGGTCAGCGTTTAGGTGATCTGGCCGCAGGAACCACCGTGGTTACTGAAAAAAAACAGCTCAATCTTTCTCAAACTTTGTTGGTGGATATTCCCGATAATTATATGCCGCGTTATCCACAGGTTACTTTATTGAAGGACAGGGACATTCAAAACATTAAAAGCGTTTATAAAAAGGCCAAAATCCAGGGAAATCATAGAGTGATTATAAGCCTTTCAGAAAAAATATCCAAAATTTTAGAGGTGAATCCCGAAGAACTCCCGGAAGAATTTGTGCAAAACGTGCTTAGGGATTATAGTTTTTACACTCAACAGTAAGAATTCTATGAGTTCATAAAGTATGGAGTGCCTAAAGTGCCTAAAGTAAAGTAATCCTCAATTTTGCAGGTAATTCAAGATCGGACATTTGCAATTTTTTGAATATTAAGCTAATTGTTACAGAAATATTTAGATATTTTAGTAAATTAAGTGCATTTGTATTATTTCTTTTAATTTTAAATACTTCAAACTTTAGGCACTTTAAATACTGATTTATTCTATTAATTCAACTTTCATTCTAATATTGAGCATGGGCCATTCGCCTTCTCCAACCTCCTGATTGGCGATAATATCAACCACATCCATTCCTTTGGTAACCCGCCCGAATACGGTATGGTCATTATCCAAATGATGAGCTCCGTTTTGGCTTTGCACTATAAAAAATTCAAAAGGGGAGGAGGCTTTACTCACGTTTTGTACGGCATATTTAGCAGCTGAAAAAGCTCCACGGGTATGCCTGTGGCCGGCCTCAAATTCACTGGGAATTAAATATGCTCCAATATTATTCCTTTTATCGCTGGTCTCGCGATTATCTGAATTTCCTCCCTGGATAACAAAACCTTTTGCCACCCTATGGAAATAAGTCCCGTCAAAATAACCTCGTTTGGTTAAATAGATAAAATTTGCACGGTGCAAGGGCGTATCATTATAAAGCTGAACCTCGATATCTCCAAAACTGGTGCTGATCTTTATTCTGTTTTCGGGGTTTTCCTTTCCAAATTGAGTTAAAAACGGGATTAATTCCTCTTGGGCCAAAACCGGATAATCACTGATTTTTATTTCGGTTTTCTCTTTATTGTCAACTTCCTTATCTTGAATTAATAGGCTTTCTTTTTCTGGTTTTGCAGTGTTTATCGGAGCCTTTATATTATTATTTCTCGATTTTTCCGTATCTTCACAACTTGCAAAAATTAGAAATAGTACACTTAGAACTATTGATAGCTGTCGTATCATGGATTTTGATGAATTTAAATATAAGATTTCAAATTTAAATAATTTAAAACTTCCCGGGGAGGAAGCACAGCTTAAATTAGCTCCAATTTTACGTATGAAAGAATTGGAAGAAATGGACATTGCAGCTAAAAAACCAAATAAGGCCGGGGTAATGGCGGTTTTTTATCCAAACAAATTTGATAATACCAATTTTATTTTGATTTTAAGAAAGACTTATAAGGGAATACATTCCAACCAGGTCGGCTTTCCGGGGGGACGCTTAGAAATCTTCGACAAAAACCTTGAACATACTGCATTAAGGGAAACCGAAGAAGAAGTTGGTATTCCTAAGAAGGAGGTAGAAATCGTTAAAAAGCTAACTAAACTCTACATTCCACCGAGTAATTTCTGGGTTCATCCATATATTGGTTTGATTGGAAAAACGCCAAATTTGGTTCCTCAGAAATCCGAGGTGGAAAAAATTTTGGAAATAAATATCGATGAATTTTTAGATGAAAAAAGTTTGATCAAACAAAAACTTAGTACCTCTTATGCCAATAATATTACAGTTCCCGCATTTTCGCTTAACGGTCACGTGGTTTGGGGTGCTACGGCTATGATGCTAAGTGAACTTAAGGAATTGCTGAAAAAA